>JAJRTI010000101.1 GCA_024278415.1 Planctomycetota bacterium
AGACGCTCCGCAAGGGCTACAAACTCGGCGAGTTGTGGTTCAACTACGGCGAAGAGGAACTGATCAAGGGAGTGAAGTAGTGCGGCGCATTCTGTTCGTTGGGGAAGGTTCCACCGATGTGGGCCTCGAACGCACGCCCGTCAGGCTTTGGCTCGCCGGCGACACGGACGGGCCGGACGAGGGGAAGCGCCGCGGGGTTGTGCCTGTCTTGGTCCTACGCGCTCTGCGCGAAGGCATGCCCGGCGCCGCAGTGGAGATGGAGGCGGTTCTGACGCGGACACGGCGTATGCACGGGCGGGGATTTGCGCGGAAAGTAAAAGCGGCCATGGTGGACGCACAGGCGGCAGGGCTCGATGGCGTCGTGTTCGTTATCGACCGGGACGGCGGGTCTGGCCGCGCGCGACTCAGCGAGATGAGAGATGGCCGGGCAAAGGGCGAGGCCGACGGGTTTGCGGTGCCGACCGTGCTTGGGATGGCCATCGAGATGCTAGAAGCTTGGCTCCTTGCCGATGAGACGGCGCTCAACCATGCGTTAGGGATCACGCTGCCTGGCGCGCTGCCGGACCCAGAGGGAATTGCCGATCCCAAGGCGAAGCTCAACGAAGTGGACGATCCCGCCAAGTTCGCTGGCGATGCGGTCGCGCGGGACGAGGCGATTGCTGAGGCGACGCGGCTCAACGTGGTGTGCAAGCGATGTCCCAGAGGTTTCAGGCCATTCCACGATGAGGTCGTGCAGAGGCTGGGGCCGCTCTTCGGATCGTAACACCAGGGTCAAGTTATGTTGCTTGACTCCTCGCCGCGGCCCTGATACAAGCCGGCCATCGTACCGGGCCCCATCTGACTACAGACATAAGGAGAACCCACCATGGCGAACCTGTACGGCAAGTCGATCACGAAGGCTGAACTGCTCGAACGCGTCGGCGACGTGTCGCAGATCGCCGGGGTCAAGCTCGTGGAGCTGGCCGACGGCCGAGAGAAGGGCGTGGCCGCGGCGGAAGTGAAGACGGGTTCGGGCCTGTGCTTCACCGTGCTCCTCGACCGCGGCATGGACATCTCGTCTGCGTCCCACAACGGCCGCGCACTGGCCTGGCGGTCGGCCACGGGCGACGTGTCCCCGGCGTTCTACAACGCAATCGGTCTGGAGTGGCTGCGCGGGTTCTTCGGCGGGCTCGTGTGCACCTGCGGCCTCACGTACCTCGGCGCTCCCTGCACGGACGGCGACGAGGAGCTGGGCGTGCACGGACGCGTGTCCAACACGCCCGCGCAGAACGTGTGCGTGAACGGCGAGTGGCAGGGCGACGACTACGTCATGTCCATCAAAGGCGAAGTGCGAGAGGGAGGCGTGTTCCGCGACAGCCTCGTCCTGACGCGCACGATCACGACCCAACTCGGCAGCAACACGATCGCAATCCACGACGTGGTCGCGAACCGCAGTTTCGCGCCCGCGCCGCACATGATGCTCTATCACATCAACCTCGGCTTCCCAGTCGTGGACGCAGGCTCGCGGCTCGTGTCCCCGTCGCTGACGGTCATCCCTCGTGACGATGCCGCGGCGGACGGCAAACAGAGCTACGCCAAGTTCCACGCCCCCACGCCGGACTACCAGGAGAAGGTCTACTACCACGACGTGGCTGCTGCGCGGTCTGGTGAGACGTGCGCCGGGATCGTGAGCCGCCGCGTGCCGGGCGGGTTTGGCGTGTGCGTGAAGTACTCGAAGAAGGAGCTGCCGTTCCTCGCGGAATGGAAGCAGATGGGCCAAGGCACGTACGTGGTGGGCGTCGAGCCGGCCAACTGCCACGTAGAGGGCCGGGACAAGGAGCGCATCCGCGGCACCCTGCGCACGCTAGCCCCCGGGGAGAAGCAAGAGTACCACGTCGAGATCAGCGTGCTCGACGGCCGCAAGGCGGTGCAGGAGTTCGAGCAGCGCGTGCGCCAGCTCATGGGCCGGCGCAAGGCCACGTTTGGCGTGAACGAATACGGCCAGTCGGAGGGCGCCGCGATCGAGTAAGTGATGCGATCTGTGGGCTGTACATAGCAAAGGGCTGGCAACCTGAGGTCGCCAGCCCTTTCTCATGGTCCTCGAACGATGGGGCGATTACTGCCCGCAGCCGCCGCCCGTGCCGCAGCCGCCGGCGGGCTTGGGCGCTGCTTTCGCGGCCTTCGCGGCCTTCGCGGCGAACGCGGCATCCAAGGTCTTCTGCTGCTCAGGCGTGAGTGCGGCCCGCACCGCGGCCTTGTACGCCTTGCACGCGTCGGCCTTCAGAGCCGCACCCTTCTTGGGGCAGCCGCAGGCCGAGGCTTTGGCCAATGACGCCTTGAGCGTGGCCTTGGCCGAGGCGATCTGCTTCTTCTGTGCATCGGTCAGGTTGATCTTCGAGAGCGTGGCCCGTATGGGGCAGCCGGCCATCTTGGCTGAGCACGACTTCGAGCCCGAGCCACCTCCGCAGTCGGCAAACGTGTCGCTCGCATAGAGGCCAAGCAAAGCGATCGCAATCAGTCCAAGCAATAGAGCGCGCTTCATTGTCTCCTCCTCGTTTCGTTTATATGAAGGGTGAAAACACCAAGAACAACTTCCCCGGCGGCTCTCCGCCGGCCTGTGTAACTCTACCGGTTTGCTGCACGCTTGTAAAGGCCTGTGGCTGGATTCGCCGCGAGGCCTCCTGGGGGCTGGCAGCGATGGGAATGGTTTGATGTCTCCCCAGGGCCGGCCCGGCCGCGGCGGCCAGCGGCAGACGCGGGCAAGGCCGCGGTTGGCGCCAGGGCTCCAGCTTCCCGCGGCCGGCGCGGCGTGGTATACTTGCCTATCGTCTGCAAGCGGCCACCCATGCGGCGCCTACCTGTCAGGACCCCCTCACCATGCTCTCGCTTCGCCTCCAACGCCTCAAGCAGCAGACTCTCGCCCGCGTCCACGACAAGCACGTGGACCGCGCGCGGCTCGTGACCGAAGCCTATCAAGCGACCGACGGCGAGCCGATCTGCATCCGCCGGGCCAAGGCCATCGGCCGCTTCCTCGAACGCGCGCCCATTCGCATCTGGGACGACGAACTCCTCGTGGGCGACCGCTCCTGGGTGCAGCCCTACCAGGCCAACTATCCGGACCAGTCGCCCGGCGCCAAGCCCACTATCGGCGACGCCCTGCAAGCCGAACTGGACGCGATCTGGGCATACTGGCGTAGCGGCGCCGCGGTCGTCCCCGCACAAGGCCACTCCCGAGGCCACTGCGTGCCGGGGTTCCACCTGCTGCTCGAACTCGGTTTCGAGGGCCTGGCCGCGCAGGCGCGGGGCCGGCTGGCCCAACTCGACGCAGACGCGCCCGCGGACCAGCGCGACTACCTGCGCAGCTTGGCCCTGCTCGCCGAAAGCTGCGCTGTATTGGGCGAGCGCTACGCCCAACTCGCCGAGCAAGAGGCCACCAAGGCCAGCGGCCGGCGCCGCGAGGAGCTGATCGAGATCGCCCAGGTCTGCCAGCAAGTGCCAGCCAAGCCAGCCCGCACCTTCCGCGAGGCCGTGCAGTCGCTTTGGTTCGGCGAACTTTGCATCGAGGCCGAGGACAGCCCCAACGCGCAAAGCCCCGGCCGGCTCGACCAAGTGCTGTGGCCATACTACGAGCGCGACTTGGCCGAAGGCCGCATCGCGCCGGACCAGGCCAAGGAACTGCTCGCCTGCCTCTGGCTCAAGCTCTGGGCGCCATACGACGTGCACGGCGTCATGATCGGCGGCCTCAAGCCCGATGGCAGCGACGCCTGCAACGCCCTCTCCGAGATGATCCTCGACGTGCACCGGGACGTGGGCCTGCGCCGGCAGCTCTCGCTACGCTACCACTCGCGCATGGACGACGCGCTCTTCGCCAAGACCTGCGACTGCCTGCGCAGCGGCATAGGCACCCCCCAACTTTTCAACGACGACGTGCTCGTGCCCGGGCTCGAACACTCGTACCTGCCCATCGAAATCGCGCGCAGCTACTCCGTGATCGGCTGCATCGAGATGACTGTGCCCGGCCTCGCGGACGGCCGCGCGGTCGCGAGCTACACCAACTTGTCCGAGTGCCTGGAATGGACGCTCAACGACGGCCTCTGCCCGATCAGCGGCCAATGCATGGGCGCCCGCACCGGCGACCCGCGCACGATCGCAAGCTACGACGACCTCTGGCAGCGCTACCGCACGCAAGTCCGGCACGTGGTCGACGCGGCCGTGCAGAGCCGCTTCAAGGCCGAAACCGCCGAAACCGCGACCTACCCCATGCCCATGCTGTCGCTCCTCACCGAGGACTGCATCGCGTCCGCCACCGACATCACCGCCGGCGGTGCGCGTTACAACGCGACCATGTTCTGCGCGGTCGGCATTCCCAACGTGGCCGACTCCCTCGCGGCCATGAAGAAGCTCGTGTTCGACGAGGGCCGCGTCGATCTGGCCGAACTGCTCGACGCGCTGGCGAACGACTTCGATGGCCGCGAGGCGCTGCGGCAGATGCTGCTGACCGAAGCGCCCAAGTACGGCAACGACGACGCGTACGTGGACCAGATCGCCTACGAGGTGGCCAAGGACTACTGCGACGCGTTCGTCGGCAAGACCGATCCGCGCGGCGGGCCGTTCAACCCCAGCTTCTTCTCGTTCACCGCCTGCGTGAGCCTGGGCAAGATGGTGGCTGCGACGCCCGACGGCCGCCGCGCGCGGGAGCCGCTCGCCAACAGCCTCTGCGCCGCGCAAGGCCATCTGCGCAACGGCCCCACCGCGCTGCTCAAGTCCGCGGGCAAACTCCGGCAAAGCCAAGCCACGGGCGGCACGTCGATGTTGCTGGACCTCCATCCCTCCATGGCGCACAAAAGCAACGGCCACGACCCCATCGCGTCCATGATCAAGACCTACTTCGACGACCTCGGGGGCACGCACATGGAGATCTCGCTGCTCGACTCCAAGACGCTGCGCGCCGCACAACAGCACCCGGAGCGCTACCGCGACATCACCGTGCGCGTCGCGGGATACAGCGCCCAGTTCGTGGGCCTCAGCCCCGAACTCCAGGAACACGTGATCGAGCGGTTGCAGCGGTGAAAGGGAGGCGCCTAGCATGATCCGCCGCGCAACCCTCGCCGGGCTCGCCATCGCGTATCTGAGTTCCACCGCTCACCCGGGCGAAGGCGCGCGCGCGTCCCGGCTCGCCACGCTTCTCCAAGAGTGGCGAGTGGCGGATGCGCGCGTGATCGCCGAGCGTGATGTCGAGCAGTTTGGGCGGAAGCCGGCCGCGCTCCTCGACCTCGCGACCGTGCGCTTCTACGAGGCGCGCTACCGAGAGGCGCTCGACCTCATCGAGGAAGCCAAGCGCGCCGGCGGAGGCCCCTTGGCCCCGGGAGTGGCCAAGTTCCACGCGCTCGTGGCTGGAGTGTGGACGCACGCCAAACGGTACGAGACGGCCCAGAGCGCGCACTTTAGCCTGCGCTTCGACCCGGCCAAGGACCGCGTGCTCGTCCAGGCCGCGCTCGATTGCCTCGAGCGCACCCACGACGCGATCGCCGCGGACTTGGGCTTCCGGCCGGCCGAGCGGGTGGTCGTGGAGATCTGCCCGAGCGCGGACGCGTTCGCGCGCGGATCGACGCTCGACAAGAAGGATATCGAGCGCTCCGGCACGATCGCGCTCTGCAAGTTCAACCGCCTCATGATCACCACGCCGCGGGTGACCTTCCACGGGTACCGCTGGCTCGACACGCTCTGCCACGAGTACGTGCACTACGCGCTCATGAAGCTCACGCGCAACCGCACGCCGCTGTGGCTGCACGAGGGCATCGCGAAATACCACGAGACGCGCTGGCGCTCCCCACGCGGAGGCCGGCTCACGCCCGTTTCCGAAAGCCTTCTCGCCAGCGCGGTGGAGGCGGGCCGGCTGGTCACCTTCAAGCAGATGAACCCCTCGTTCGCGATGCTCAGCGCAGAGGAGGCGACGTTGGCCTTTGCAGAGGTCAACACCATGGTCGAGCTGATGATCGACCGCGCGGGCCACAAAGGGCTGCGCCTGGTGCTCGCCGCGCTGGCCGCGGACACGCCCATCGACGACGCACTGCGGCCCATCACCCGCGGCGGGCTGGACCGATTCTACGGCCGCTGGCTGAAGTACGTGAAGGGCAAGAAGCTGACGCGCATCGAGGGCTTGCACCTGGAGCGCCCGCGCCTGAGGGAGCATCCCGACGGCAAGGAGCGGGACGCGGAGGACGTGGATCTGTTGCGGGAGACTGCGTCGTCGCGCGTGGCCGATTTCGTGCGCTTGGGCGACATGCTGCGCCGCGAGGGCCGGGCCAAGGCCGCGGTGCAGGAGTATGAAAAGGCCGACGCGGCCGCGCCGGGGTTGTCGCCCATCGTGCGCACGCGGCTCGCGTTCGCACACATGGAGGCGCACGACCTGCCGGCCGCGGAGAAGGCGCTGGCCCTGGTGTGCCGCGTGTACCCCGACTTCCAGCCCGGCCACGCGCTCACCGGCGCAATGCGCTTCCAGATGGGGCACATCGGGCCGGCCATCGACGCGCTCCAGGAGGCCGTGGCGATCAACCCGTTCGACTACGTCTCCCGCACCCTCCTCGCGCAGGCGTACGGCCGCGCAGGCCAGAACGATCTTCAGCAACGCGAACGGGCCGCCCTGAAGTTGCTGGGCGGCCGGTAGGCATGGCGAGGGCTCGCGGCCAGCCTCAGGCGAACCGTTGGGCCACCCAGCGCCGCAACTCCGCCAGAGCGCGGCCGCGGTGGCTCACCGCGTTCTTCTGTTCTGGCTCGACCTCGGCGAAGGTCCTGCCAAACGACTCATACAGGAAGACGGGGTCGTACCCGAAGCCGTTCTCGCCCCGCGGGGCGTCCACGATCCGGCCTTCGCACGCGCCCGACACCACCCACTCGACGCGGCCCGGCGACGCGAGAGCGATGGCGCACCGGAACCGCGCGGTGCGCCGCTCGGCCGGCACGCCCTCCAGTTCAGCAAGCAGCTTCGCGACGTTGGCCGCGTCGTCACACGGCTCGCCTGCGTATCGCGCGGAGTACACCCCTGGCCGGCCGTCCAGCGCGTCCACTTCCAACCCGGAGTCGTCGGCCAACACCCACTCGCCCAGCGCCTGAGCCAATTCAGTCGCCTTCTTCGTCGCATTCGCCTCGAACGTGTCGCCATCCTCCTCCACGTCCGGCGCCCCCGGAAACTCCGCGACGCTGACCACATGGATGGCGAAGTCCGCGAGCATGGCCTCGATCTCGGCCAGCTTGGCCTTGTTGCGTGTGCCGACGACGATGCGTTGGGGTGGCTCCATAGTACGCATGGGCTCCTGTTCGAGAGGGGGAACATTATGTGATGTGGCCGCGTCCGCGTGAGGCCGATCGGCCAATCCTCCAGGGTTCGGCAAGTTCAGATTACCCTCGGCCCGAAGCCGGGCGGCTTCGGCGACACGATGCGAGATCGTTCGCCGCACGTAACGGCCAGAGACGGCGACGCATCATCAACGGGCCAGTCCCGGCACTCCGCCACCAGCGTGTCCACGTGGCAGCCACAGTCGCCGGGCTTCGGGTGTCGAGGATCGACCGACATGGTGAGGCTGTAATTCCGTGAGGGGACTCCGGGGATTGGGGTGAGCGAAGGCGATAGAAGGCGCCGATCCTGGCAGAGCGTCAAGCCACGCGCTACTCCTCCCCTTCTTGTTCTCCGCCAGGTTCGTGGGCCGTGGCTTCGGCGAGTTGCTCCCTGAGCATGCGGATGGTTCCTTCGGCGGCCCGCTGCTCCGCCTGTTTCTTGCTGTTGCCCCAGCCCGCGCCGTAGTCCTTGTCGCCGATAACCGTGATCACGTGGAACATCTTCACGTGGTCGGGGCCCTCCTCCTTCAAGACGCGGTAGACCGGCGTCGCGCTCAAGCGCTGTTGGCTGATCTGCTGGAGGATCGACTTGTAGTTGCGCTCGTGCTGGTCGTACTGCACGGCCTCGATTTCGGCCGTGAGGTTACGCATCACAAACGCGCGGGCAGGCTCCATGCCGCCATCGAGATAGATGGCCGCGACGATGGCTTCGAACACGTTAGCCATGAGCGAGCGCGGGATCTGGCTGCGCCCGGAGATGCCCCGGCCCACGCGGAGGAACTCGCTCAAGCCGAGTTGCTGGCTGATGCGCGCGAGCGTGCGCCGACTCACGACGACGGACTTGATGCGCGTCAACTCGCCCTCCGCGTGCTGGGGGAACGCGCGATACAGGTGCTCGGAGATGGCCATGCCAAGAATGGCGTCGCCGAGGAACTCTTCCCGCTCGTTGCTCGGCTGCGTTTCGCTCTTGGCGGAAGAGTGGGTGAGGGCGAGCTTGAGCAATGCCCGGTCGGCGAAGGCATACCCCAGCACGCGCTCGCAGTCTGCCAGTCGTTCGTCGTCCATAGAGTGTACGCGCGTTGCTGCGGCCTCCCACGCGGCCCCGGGCCGTCTGTGCTCCCAACAGGCGAGCAAAGCCCTGGCCGGAGCAACGTGCTGGCGAACCACCTTGCTGCGGTCAACGCTCCGCGACACGGTCACGATGGCCCTGACGCCCTACGCGTGGATGCGCCTGGATGGTGTTGACGGGGGCATTCTACGCGCGCCGCGGCCGCGTGTCAATTGCCCCGGCGACGTGTGGGGGGGGCGTTCCTATCGGCCAAGCAATCAACCTGAATCGCCCACAATCGCGAAAGGCCAGGTACGGCGACTCTCTTGTCCACCGAGTTGAGGCCAACCTGGCCGCGGGGGGCGCCTCCCCCCTACGCGTCTGCCAGTTGGGAGCGCATCGCCAGAACGTCGTCCAGCACGCCCATGAACGCGTCGTGCACACACGGGTCGAAGTGCTTGCCCCGCTCATCAGCAATGATCGTCAGCGCCTTGTCGACGGGCAAGGCGTCGCGGTAGCAACGCTTGCTGGTGAGCGCGTCGAACACGTCCGCGATCGCGGTGATGCGCGCCACGAGCGGGATGTCCTGCCCAGCCATGCCACGCGGGTAGCCCGATCCGTCCCACTTCTCGTGGTGGCACAATGCAATCTCCTCGGCCAAGTCGAGAAACCCCACTTCCGCCAGGATTTGCGCGCCGCGCGTCGTGTGCTTCTCCATCTCCGAAAACTCCTCCTCGCTCAGCTTGCCGGGCTTGCGCAGGATGTCGGGATGCGTCGCCACCTTGCCAACGTCGTGCAGCTCGCTCGAGTAGCCCAGCTTCTCAAGCGCCGCGCCGTTGATCCCAAGTTTGGATGCGATCTTGGCCGTGTAGACGCCGACGCGCTTAATGTGCATGCCCGTGTCTTCGTCGTTGGTCTCAGCGGCCTTGGACAGCACGTACACCGTGTCGCGGTTGGCCCGTTGTGTTTCTTCGAGCGCCTTCTCGAGCTGTGCGGTGCGTTCTTTCACGAGCGCCTCCAGCTCCTGCTGGTAGCGCCGGTTTTCCATAAGCAAGCGCCGGCGATCGAGCGCCCGCTCCACGCAGAGCGTGACGTGTTCAAGGTTGAAGGGCTTGGGCACGTAGTCGCTCGCGCCCAACTTGAGCGCCGTGAGCGCGGTGTCGAACGTGGCGAGCCCCGTAACCATCACCACGGCCGTGTCCTCGTCGAATTGCCGCAGCGTGGCCAGCAGCTCGAGGCCCGTCATGCCGGGCATCTTGATATCGCTGAGCAGCAGGTCGTAGCTGCCGGTCTGGAGCTTCTCAAGGGCTTCGGCCCCGCTCGTCGCGACGTCACAGTCGTAGCCGGCTTGCCCCAGGCTCAGTGACAATAGCTTTCGGCAATCGTCTTCGTCGTCGACAATCAGAATCGCACTCTTCGACGCGTCATCCATAATGCTATCGGCCATGGTTTTCACAAGGCGGGCTTTGCCCGCAACCCAGGAGCGGATCCCGAAGCCTCGGGATCGCTTTCCGTCTTCACCGTAGGACTGGCAAGCATCGGAATGCGAAGGCATTCCGCTCCAGCTCCTTGTCTTTCGTCGCGGTTGCTGACCACGAAGGCGCCAATAGGGGAATCGGTTACTCTTCAATCCGAGGGTCATCGCCGTAGACGCAAACGCGGTTGCGCCCTTCGGCTTTGGCTCTGCGCAATACGCCATCCGCGGCATTCAGCAAATCGTTAGGCGTCTCGATCCCCTCATCGGGGAACGATGCGATTCCGACACTCACGGTAACTTCGAAGCTCAGCTCCGGGCCGCCAAAGGTCTCCTCGGCAACGGCCAGGCGAATGCGCTCGCCCGCGGTGAGCGCCCCTTCTTTGGCCGTGTGCGGGCACAGCACGGCCAACTCCTCATCCGCGTATCGGGCCACCAAGTCCGACCGGCGCGCGTGGTCGGACAGGATCTCGGCCAGGCGCTGGAGCACGCCGTCGCCCACCTCGAACCCGTGGCTGTTGTTGATGTGCCGGAAGTGGTCGATGTCGACCATGATGCACGATACGGGCGCGCCATATCGGCGCACGCGGTCGAACTCGATGCGCAGCGCCTCGCAGAAACGGCGCCGCGTGCACAGGTCGGTGAGCGGGTCGGCCAGGGCCAACTCCTGCTTCTCGACCTGCGCGTTGCGGAGCTGCCGGTCTTTGTCGGCCAACTGCGTTTGAAGCGCATAGACGCGCCGGCGCAGCAGGTCCATTTCCCGCCGCGCCTGGGCCTGCTCGACTGCGCGCGCAAGCACAACTTGCATGCCGGCCTGGGCGCTGGGATCGACGATGAGCATCGCGGCCGCGCCGGCTTCGAGCGCGGCCGCCAGCGCGGCCAGGTCGCCGGGGCCGCCAGCCGCGACCACGGCCGCGTCGGTCCGTTTGCAGATGCCGGCAAGGGCGTCCTGCGCGGCCGCGCAGTCCACCACGACCAGGGAGAGATCTGTCAACTCCGAGATCGCCGCGGCCGCGCCGTCTTGGGCCGTCGTGACCTTGCCGTCAGGCCACTGCCGCGCGATCGCAGCGCGCACCAACTCGGTGCGGGTCGAGTCGCCTTCAAGGATGAATGCCTTCATGCTTTACACCTGGTGCGGGGCAGGAAATAACACCGCGCGCGAGCGCATAGGGCCAAACCCTTCTCGCGGATACCGAGAAGATAAGGTGCGTATTACCACGTATGGCCGACGCGGTCAAGCCAAACCAGAGCCTGACGCCCGCGGACCAACCGGCCGCCGGAGTTGAAGGCGCCGCGCCAAGAACGTGTAGAGCGCGAGCGAGCCGACGAGCCGAGGGCACAGGAGCAGGATCGTGCGCACGTCGCCATTGGCCGCACTCCACCAGGGAAACCGGGCGTGGATGAGCGCGACGGCAACGACGCACACCGCGGCCCAGCGCGAACGCTGCGGCTGCTCCATGCCCATCAACTCGCGCAGAGCCACCGCGATCGGCAACAGCATGACCACGAAGGTCGCGTCCCACGCGAGCGCAAGCACGAGGGTCGTGGCGATCACGACCAGTGACGCTTCCAGGTGGATGTCCCGCGACCGAGGCTTGCAGAGCAGCACCGTGATGCAGATGAGCACGCCGCTGCACGTCCACGCCGCCAGTTTCGCGCGGATCGGGCTATTGATGACGGGATCGACGTACGGATTGATCGTGAAAAGCCGGACGAAGCACGCGTAGATCGACTGGTTGGCGGGGTGGGCGACATCGCTGGGGTGGACCGCGACCATGGGCAACATGTCGACGAGGAAGCGCCGGCTGGGCTCCCAACCGGAGGCGGCTATCGCGAGGCCGGCACAGACGGCCATCGCGCCCGCGGCCGCCGCGACCAGCCGCCATTGGCGCTTCCAGCCGAAGTAGGCCACAAGCGTAATGGGGTAGCACTTGATCGACGCGGCCACGCCGAGCGCCGCCCCCGCCAGGCCCGGCCGGCCTCGCTGGCAGCTCCAGAGCGCCGCACACGTGAACAGCAACATGAGCAGGTTCATCTGCCCTGCCAACAGATGCACCCGCAGGGGCTCCGAGTTGAGCGCAATGAGCGCCAGCACCGCAGCGCCAAGCTTGCGCTCCGCGCGGCTGGGGAACACGGTGACGCATAGGAGGCCGATCGACAGTAGGAGGCAGACCTGGCTGAAGACAACCCACGCGCACTGAGCGGCGCGTATGTTGGCCCAGGCGAAGGGCCTCATGGCCCAGGCCGTGAAGGGCGGGTAGCGGTAGCCCTCACGATCCACGTCCGCACCCCAGCGCCGGCCTTCGTCACGCACGGTCTTGGGGTCATACACATCGCCGCCGACGAGCATCACTTTTGCCGCCGCATAGTAGACCGCTAAATCCTTGCCCCCGCGATGGCAGGGCTCGATGATGTACCGGGGCACATACGCGCAGAGCGACGCGAGCAGCGCGGCGGCCAGCACGTAGCGCGGCCAGCGCGGCGTTCCTTGCGGTGTTGGGCTCGATGATGCCATGAAGCCAATCGGCTGGCCAAGGCGACTCCCCGGTGCCTACCTCGCTGTGGCCCACCGCTCCAGCAAGGCCGCGGGCAGCGCCGCACGGACGTAGACCGGCGACGCGACGCGAAGGGCGCCCTGCCGTTCCGTTGGTGATAGAGGATTGCCAAAGAGGTCGAAGGCCTCGGCCCCAGGAGGCAACTTCAACGGGGATGCGCCTTCGCCCGTCGCCCACACGACCGCCAAGCTCTTGCGCTCGCCAAGCGAGAGTATCAGCGCCATTCGCTTGCCCGCCTCGACGAGCTTGGGCGCCTTTGCTCCGCGGGTCAGGTATTCCATCGCCACGAGCGCCATGAACTTGGGCTTGGGCGCGCGGGTGGGCTCCATGGACGAGCCGCTGTGATATGCCCGCGGGCCGCTGACGCAATTGTGCAGGTAGTAGAAACTGCGCTTCACGCCAAGCCCCATGGACAGCGCGTCCATCTCCACGACCCGCGCCGCGCCATCGAGGTACGACGGCTTGGGCAGCAGGCGCCGGCTCGGCAAGCCGGGGATGTCCGCGTCGACGTAGAACGTCGTGTCGTACACCCCCCACTCCGTGTCCCAAAGCTCGGCGGCCTCGCCCTGGGGCGCGAACTCCTTGGCGAGGCTGCGGAACATGCCGTGCTTCCTGCGCAACTCGGCCAGGCTCCGCGAATACCCGTGATAGGAGATGCCATCGCACAGGTCGAATGCGCCGGCTCTGCCGGCGCGGGCGTACCACTCGCGGCTGTACGCGCCGGTGAAGCCGCCGACGATGACCTTGCACGTGGGGGCCGCCTCCTTCGCCACCCGGCACGCGACCTTGGCGAGCCGGCCGAACTCCTCCGGCGTGCCTTTCCAAAACATGGACACCGTGGGCTCGTTCCACACCTCCCACACGCGGATGTAATGGCCGTACCGCCGGACCACCATCCGCACGTACTGTTCGAACACGTCGAGCCGCGGCTTGCTGCCCCCCGGATAAGCGCGGCCGGCCTTCGGCTTCGGCAACGGCGGATCCGCGGCCCAGTAGGGAGTGGCGAAAAACGTGCCGAGCACGCTCGCGCCCGTCGCCTGCCATGCCGCGATCTGGCTGTCGTACGTCCACTGTGGCTCGCCAGGCTCGGGCCACACGCGCTTCATCCACGTGGCTTGGAGCATGTCGTGGTCCCGCACCCATGAGATGCCGAGGCGCTGGGCTTGCCGGATGAACGCTCCGCCGTACCACGAGTTCACGTGGAGGCCGAAGAACGAGTCGGGCGATGGCTTGCAGTACGCCTTGGGCCACACCGCGAAGCCGCCCACGTCCTTGCGGAAGGTCGCGCCCTGCCAGTCGAACTCCACGCGGATCTTGAACGCGCCGAAGCGGCGGGTCACGGCCTCAAAGGCCACCCGTTGCTCCTCTTTGGCCTTCAGGTCGAGCGCGCGGCTCCAGCGCTTCAGCACGCGGTCGTAGGCGTCCACGAGCGAGACGCGCAGCGCGAGCGCCAGCGGCTTGCCCGTCAAATTGCGGGCGATGCACGGCACGCGCTTGGGCTCGCCGGGTTCGACAATAGCCTCTTCGGGCTTCGCATACTCCACAAGCTTGAACTCGGCCGGCGCCTTGGCTTCGGGCTCGGGCATCTTGGCCTTGGCGAGCGCCTTGGCCGCGGCCTCGGGCTGCTTGGCGAGCCGCGCAACTTCGTCTGCGGAGAGTACGCGGTTCCAGATGGCCCACTCGTCGTACGCGCCTTGTGCGGCCGGGCTGCCGAGCGCGATCGTCGCGTGGAGCGGGGACTCGGTCTTGCGCATCCACTCCGTCTTGCCCTCCTTCGCGAGCCGGCCGTCGAGGAACAACTGCTTCGCGCCGGCGGCGCTGTCCCACGTGATGGCGAGGTGATGCCACTCGCCGGGCTTCCACTGCCGGGGCTCGGTGGCCGCGACCGTGTAGTCCCACTTGAACCCCCGGCCGATGTACGTCGTGCCGGTCATGAAGAATAGGATCTGCTTGGGCGTATACCAGGTGATCTGGAAGTTGCCCTCTTTGAGGATCATGCGGTTCGCCACGCTCGTGTCGCCGGGCCGCCAGGCCGGCTTGTGCCAGAACGCGACCGTGCCCCGCGGGCGATAGAAGTTGCCCGGCGACGCGACCACGACGCTCGCGGTGCCGATGACGTTCACCCCACCGGCGACGCGGCCCTGGCCCATGAACCCCGCGCCGAGCTTCGCGTCCGGTCTGCCGGTGCAGAACGCCGGCGCGGCGGAGCCGTCGAAGGGCATGTAGAGCAGCAGGCCGTCAGCCAGTTCGCCGGCCGCGCAGGCCGAGGCCAGGAGGGCGATGGCGAGCAAGCATGTGCGCGTGTGCATGGGTGTAGCCTTGGGAACGAGAAGAGACGCGCTTCAGCATAGTGCGAGGCCGCGCAATCGTCCAGGCGCGAAGCCCCTGCCGAAGGGCGCCGACCTTCGGGCGGGCGCCCTGGCCGTTCGGTACACGAGAGAGGGACCTGCCGTTGGACAGGTCCCTCCGCTTTCTCAGGCTTATCCCCGCTCCGCTACTCCTCGTCGTACGCCTTCAGCGGACGGATCCACACGGACCGATAGCGCACGGGATCCTTGTGGTCTTGGAGCATGACCGGCCCCTGGGGCGGGTGGGGCGGGTAGTACGACGACAGGTTGCGATGGCCGGTGGGGCCCATGGCCGGGGTCGCGTGGTGCACGCACACGCCGTTGTGCATGACCGTGATGAGCGCCGGCGTGAGCACGAGGTCGCCCTCGTAGCGCGGCGCCCGAAACATGATGTCGTACGTGTGCCACTCGCCCGGCTTCACACACGCGTTCACGAGCGGCGGGTACTGGCCGTAGATGCCGGCGGTGATGCCGTCCGCGTACGTGCGGTTGTCATACCCGTCGAGCACCTGGATTTCGTACTTGCCCATGAGGAACACGCCACTGTTGCCGCGGCCCTGGCTGGAGCCCACGACCTCGGCCGGCGCAGCCCACTCCACGTGGAGCTGGCAATCGCCGAAGTGCTCCTGGGTCTCGATGTTGCCCGTGCCGCCGACGACCTCCATGTACCCGTTCTCAACCTTCCACCCCACCTCGCCGCCGCCAACCTTTTGCCACGCGGACACGTCCGCGCCGTCGAAGAGCACGATCGCATCGGACGGAGGCGTCCCTGCCGCGTCTTGGCTGGGGAACGTACCGGGCGTGATGACCTTCGGCGCGGGGCGGTCGATGTCGTGCACGCGCCATTTCCAATTCGGCAACACGGGCGTATCGGTATAGCCCACCGGGGGCTGCTGCGGGGCGGCCATGGTCGATTCTCCTGGTGCAATGGCTTGAGGGAGGGGCGGACGAATCACATTAGGGCGAGAGGATAACCCAATCCGCAGGCGGCTGCAAGCTGAACGCTGGGCTTCTTGCGCCAAGCACGTGTGCTACAATATCGGGCAGGATTCAGTCGCGGAGCACGTACGCGCAACACATGGCAAGACGGAAGACCATGCAACACGGGCTGGCAGCAGCCTCCATCGCCACAGTGGCCCTTGTGCTGATTCTCGCCGGTTGCCGCTCGTACCCGTTGCAGGTACTCAAGTGGAACATGCTCCGGCCCACGCCCTACGCCCGCGCCAAGCTCAAGCCCGATCCAAGCGCGTGGTCGTCCGACGACGTCACCGTCTGTTGGCTTGGCCATGCCACTGTGCTCATCAACTTCCACGGCACGACGGTCCTCACGGATCCAGTGCTCGTGAAGCGGCTCGCGCCGCCGCACCTCTGGGGCCACACGAACCTTGGCATCCGGCGCATCTACGAGTTGCCGCTGAAGTTCCGCGACTTGCCCCCTATCGACCTCGTCCTGCTGTCGCACGCGCACTACGACCACTGGGACATCGCGTCGCTCAAGTACTTCGACAAGCGAACCACCGCAATCGTCCCCAAGGGCGATACGGACCTTGTGCCCAAGGGACGCTTCGGCAACGTCGTCGAGTTGCACTGGGACCAGACGCACAAAGCCGGGCCCATTCAAGTCCAGGCGTTCTATGTCGCGCATTGGGGAGAGCGCCCCGGCGCGGACAATTCGCACTTCCGCGGGTTCAACGGGTACATCCTCTCCGGCTACGGCCGACGCGTCGTCTTCATCGGGGACACGGCCGTGGGCCAGTGGTCGCGGGCGCCAGCGGCAACATCGCAGACGGGAGGCGCCTGGACCGTGCACCCGGTCGATTGGCGCGCACAAGCCGGCCCTGGGCCAACGGACCTGTGCATCATCCCCATTGGCAGCTCCTACTACTTCATGAACCACTGCACCCCCGAGGAGGCGTGGCGCATCTTCAAGCAGGCCGGCGGCCGGTGGTTCCTCCCTACGCACTGGAACACTTTCATCCTTTGCCCGCCGGACAAGTTGCCCATTCGGGAGCCCATCCAACGGCTGCGTAAGGCCGCGGGAGTTGAAGGCAACAGGATCGTGTGCGATGAGCCGGGCAAGGTGTTCGTGCTGCCCTGACTGCCGCGTCCTCGCCATCGAGCACAATCCTATCGCGGCCGCATCTGGCCTCCGCCTTCCGCCTCTGTGCCCCTCCGTGCTCTCTGTGGTGAGCCCCCCCTACTCGATCGTCACCTCCGCGTTGGTGCGGCCCGACTCGTAAATGGCGTTCACGATCTCGACCGCGTGCATCGCGCTCTCGACCGACACGTACGGCTCGCGGTCGTCTCGGATCGCCTCGACCAAGTCCTCCATGTGGAACTGGTGCCCGGCCGAGCCCACGGCCATGGGATCGGTCGCGGTGGTCGGCCCCTCAGGCTTCTTGTCCTTGGGTCCGTACAGGGCCATGAGTTGCTTCTCTTCCTCCCCGCCCTCGTCGTCCATGAAGTTCCACGACCGCAACTCGCCCGCGCTCTGCACCGTGCCCTTGTCGCCATGCACCACGAGGACGCGGCTGTCCCCGCCGTACGCGCAGGTCGTCGTCATGACCGTGCCCAGCGCGCCGTTCGCGAACTTGATGACCGCAACCGTCTTGTCCTCGGCCTCGATGTCATGTGTAAAGGTGCCGTACGCCGCGAACACGGACTTGACTCGGCCGCCGAGCCACTGCATGAGATCGATGGTGTGCACGCCTTGGTTCATGAGCGAGCCGCCGCCGTCCATAGCCCACGTGCCCTTCCACGAGCCGTGCGGGCCCTGGTAGTAGGTGTCCTTGCGGAACCAGGGCAGCAGCGCGTGCACGCCAATGAGCCGGCCCATGCGCCCCTCGTCGATCGTGGCCTTGATGCGCTTGTTGAGCGTGTCCGTGCGGCTCTGGAATACGCCCGCGGCCTTGATGCCGGCGTCTTTGGCGGCTTGGATCATCTTCTTGATCTTGGCCACGTCGATGTCGACCGGCTTCTCCACGAGCAGGTGCTTGCCCGCGGCGATAGCCTCCATGGCCATGTCCGCGTGCATGCCGCTGGGCGTGGCAATACTGACCGCGCCCACCTCGGGATCGGCGAGCATCTCCGCGTAGCTCGTGTAAGCCTTGGCGTCGGGGTACTGCTCGGCCACGCCGTTGAGCCGCTCCTCGTCAATGTCGCAAAACGCGGCGAGCTTGCAGCCTTTGGCGCTGCTCGCGGCCTTGCAGTGATGCTTGCCCATGCCGAGGCCAACGACGCCAAAGCCGAGAACGTCCGAGCCCATGATGTACTCCTTGGGGTGTGCGTGCAGACGGGGGGTGGGGAGTGAGAGGCGGCTTCTTGCGCCAACAGAAGGGAGGAACAATATCAGCCGCCGGGAGGGGTGTCAAGCGGGGGAGCGAGAAGGCGATTCGTTCGGCCTTCGAGTGCCGTCGCACCGTTCACGCGTGCCTGCGCCCCACTCGTGGAAGATACCAGTCCTCCAGGAAGCGGAACGGAACAAGCGCCCAACTCCCCGCCGCCCTTCTGCCCATCAACCATGAACCCTCGCCGCGCCGCGGCGCTATCGCGGCCGTTTCGCGGAGCGGCCTCCGCGGCGCCGGCCTCCCCGGCGCCGGGACTTGGGCTTGGGCGCCGCGCGTTCGCCGCGGGGTGAGGAGCCACTGAGCGGGTGCACGTGCTCCTCGAAGAGATCGAGCCACGGCTCGATACGAGAGTGGTCGCCCCCAGTGGCTTCGAGGTGGATCTCATAGAGTGCGAGCGTCTCGGGGAATGCATGCTGGGAGACGAACCGCGGCTTGGAGAACCGGCGCTTGCGCGTGCCGTCGAAGCGCGGGTGGTCGGCCAAGGACTTGACGAGTTGGCTCACCAAGCGCTTGGGCATATTGTAGCGCCGCGCGGCCGGCTCGATGAGATCGTGGACGAGATCCCCGTACGGTGTGTCGTCGTCACGGGCGCGGGCTTGGTCGATACGGAAGCGCACGTAGTCGTAGAAGAGCGCGCCGAGCATCATCACGCCCGTGGGCGGGCCGGTGATGCGGCTGCCGGTGTCGAGCGCGCGCAGGTAGTCCCACATGCGCGGGTCTCGGCAGTCGGCCAGGTAGTCGGCCAACTCAGGAAACATGACGCCCAGAATGCGCGACTCGTGGAGGAGGCGAAACGCGGGCTCCGAAGACTCGTGCGTGAACAGCTTGTAGATCTCTTCGAGCATGCGCGCCGGCGACGCCTTCTCCAGCTCCGCAAAGTGGCGGTGGATCGCGTCGTACGTGTCGTGCTCGATGTCGAAGCCCAGCCGCGCGGCGAAGCGCACCGCGCGCACCATGCGCACCGGGTCCTCGCGGAAGCGGATGTCGGGGTCGCCGATGCTGCGGATGGGCCGCGCCTCGATATCGGCCAGGCCGCCCACGTAGTCCACGACCTCGAAGCTCTCGATGTCGTAGAAGAGGCCGTTGATCGTGAAGTCCCGGCGCCGCGCGTCCTCTTCCTCGGTGCCGAAGGTGTTGTCGTCCTTGTGGAAGAGGTTGGCCTCTGGGTCGTCGGGATCCGCGTCCATCTTGGGCTGGCGCCGGAACGTGGCGGTCTCGATGATCTTGTCGCCAAACTTGATGTGCGCGAGCCGAAACCGCCGGCCAATGAGGAAGCAATTGCGGAAGAGCTTCTTGATGCGGTTGGGGTGGGCGTCGGTCGCGATATCGAAGTCCTTGGGGCGGCGCCCCAAGAGCAGGTCGCGCACACTGCCGCCCACGAGGTACGCGGCGTGGCCGGCGTCGGCGAGCCGGTAGAGCACCTTCTTGGCGTCCGGGTCGATATCGCGTCGGGAGACCGAGTGCTGCGAACGTGGACGGATGAGGGGTTTCGAATCTCGCATGTTCTGTCAGGTCGATGGCTTGGCGTGCACGGCCGAGGCGCGTCTTCGGGACCACCCCAATGCCTGTTGGGCCGCGCGTGGGCTTTCCCAGTTGGGTCCGTCGGCTCCGGAACCCCGACCCGTCGTTGGGCATGGGCTCCCATGGTCGCGGCGTGCGCCTGGGCTCCTCCTCGGATCGCGCGCCCATTAAACCACACTGCGGCCCGCGGTGCAACGGGGTGGAGCGCGGCACGGCTCCGGCGAATCGCAGGCGCGAGCGCGGCCATTCCGGGCCGGCAGGCAGGGGCGATGGCGGCCTTGTTCGCCAGCCCCGCCCAGTTCGCGATCCCCCTCGCGCCGCGCGCCCAGCCCAGACACAAACCCAAGCATTTCGTGTCGCAGGCGACAAGGGGCTTCAGGCAACTGTCTAGCAGTTCCAAAAAAAGGGTGTAGGTCTGATTGTACGTATCCCAACGCGTTGCATTCTGGAGTTTCAGTTTCGAAGTGGATTCAGGCAGGTTCACAACAAACGTCCCGGCTCTTCGCCTGCGTGCAACCCCTCGCGGACATCGCAGCCCGAAGGG
>JAJRTI010000102.1 GCA_024278415.1 Planctomycetota bacterium
ACTCACCATACTGATTGTCGACTCCAACGACGACCGCCGGACCGCCATCGAGCAAGCCGTCGCTGGCTTGGCCGAAGCCGAATGCCAAAGCATGGGGCTCATCGACCCGCAGCAGGGACCGGCCACCATCGACGAACTGGCCCCCACGCTCGTGGTTGTGGGAGCCGCAACGGGCGAGGAGGACGCGTTCGCGTTCCTCGACTATGTCTCCAACGCCAGGCCGCAGGTAGGCTACGCAATCGCGTCGGCCGAAGACAGCACCGAACTCGTTATGCGCGCCATGCGCTCCGGCGCGGACGAATTTTTCAAACTGCCGCCGGCGCCAGAGGAGATCGAGGCCGCGGTAGGCCGGATCCTCGCGCGCAAGTCTGGCCAGAAGGCCTCGGGTGAGGGACAAATCATCACGGTGTTCAGCGGCAAGGGCGGGTGTGGCGCCACCATGCTCGCCACGAACCTCGCAATCAACATCGCGACCGAGGTGGGCCAGAATTCGACCGTGATCGTGGACCTGAACCTTCAACTCGGCGACGTGGGCACGTTTATGGACGTGCGCCCCCGGTTCACCATTGCCGACGCCGCCAAGGAAGTGGAGCGCCTCGACGAAGAACTCCTCAAGAGCTTCCTCAGCTCACATCCATCGGGTGCGTTCGTGCTGGCCTGCCCCAACGAAGCCGAAGAGGCCGAAGCCATCATGGGCGAGCACCTCGTGGCCGTGCTCAAAATGCTCAGGAAGATGCACCGCTTCGTGATCGTCGACACCGTCCACGCGTTCAACGACCACTCGCTCGCCGCACTTGACAACTCCGATACAATCCTGCTCGTGACCGATATGCTCGTGCCTTCGATCCGCAACGCACAGCGATGCCTGAGCGTGTTCAAAGAGCTGGGCTACGCCGACGACGCAATCAAGGTCGTCATCAATCGCTTCTACCGCGGTGCATCGGTCAACCTGAGGGATCTTCGCAAGGCCATGGATCGGACCATCTCGTGGCTGTTGCCCAACGATTTTGGCACAGTCACGTCGGCCATCGATGGTGGCCTGCCCCTCTCCGGCGTCGCCCCGCGCAGCGAGATCGCTCAGGCTATCCTCGGACTCTCGCAGAGCCTCGCCGGGGTCGAGCAAGAAGCCGTCAAGAGCGGGGGACTGTCTCGCGTTTTTTCCTCCCTGCTGGGTAAGTGACTATGGCACTACGAGATCGATTGAAGCGCAGTACTGGTGCGGCGCCCCAGGCCGCTCCTGCGAAAGCTGCCGTTGCGCCGGCAGCCAAGGCACCGGCTAGGGCCGAGGCCAAGCTCAAGGCGGCGGCGCAGCAGCCCAAACGCCGGGATGCCTACCAAGACCTCAAGTCGCGCATCCATCGCAAGCTCATCGAGGCTCTCGACCTTTCGAAGCTCGACACCGTAAGCCGCGATGAACTCCAGCGCGACGTGCGCGGGCTCGTAGACCAACTCTTGGGCGAAGAAGGCGTGACCCTCAACACGCGCGAGCGCGATCGATTCGTGGTCGAGGTGCTGGATGAACTGCTCGGCTTGGGCCCCCTCGAACCGCTGCTTCAAGATCCCACGGTGTCTGACATTCTCGTCAACGGCGCAGGCCAGTGCTACGTCGAGCGCAAGGGCAAGCTCGAGTTGACCGACGTGATCTTCAAGGACAACGACCACCTGCGCAAGATCATCGAGAAGATCGTCTCTGGCGTGGGCCGGCGCATTGACGAGGGCCAGCCGCTTGTGGACGCGCGCTTGCAGGACGGCTCCCGTGTGAATGCGATTATCCCGCCGCTGGCCATCGACGGGCCGGCCCTGTCCATCCGCCGCTTCAGCGCGGACCCGCTGAAGATCAGAGACCTCGTTAGCTTCGGCGCGATGACAGAGGGAATGGCCCTCTTCCTGCGCGGCTGCGTCAAGGCCCGGCTCAACGTCATCATCTCTGGAGGCACCGGCTCCGGCAAGACGACCCTCTTGAACGGCCTGTCGGGCTTCATCCCGTCTAACGAGCGCATCATCACCATCGAGGACTCCGCCGAACTCCAGCTCCAACAGCCCCACGTCGTGCGCTTGGAGACGCGGCCGCCGAATATTGAAGGCAAGGGCGAGATCGACCAGCGCGAGCTGGTGCGCAACTGCTTGCGTATGCGCCCCGACCGTATCGTGGTCGGCGAGGTGCGATCGGGCGAAGCGCTCGACATGCTTCAAGCGATGAACACGGGCCACGACGGCTCGCTGGCGACGCTGCACGCCAACTCTCCGCGTGACGCGATCAGCCGCCTCGAGGTCATGATTGCTATGGCTGGCGTGAAGCTGCCGGACAAGGCCGTGCGCCAGCAAATCAGCTCGGCTGTGGATATCGTCGTGCAGGCCATGCGACTCAGCGACGGCACCCGCAAGCTTATGAGCATCACCGAGGTGCTCGACATGGAGGGCGACATGGTCACCATGCAGGACATCTTCGTTTTCAACCGGCACGGCATTGACCCCGATGGCAACGTGCTCGGCGAGCACGGCGCCACCGGCGTGCAGCCCCGGTGTATCGACAAGCTCCAAGCCGCCGGCGTGCAGTTGCCGCCCGGCACCTTCGATCGGGCCTACTGAGCGCCCCATCGGGCCGAGGTTTTTGCCAGAGGTAGACAGACATGTTCCTTGCTGCTGCCACCAACATACCGCCAGCCGCGCTTGCGCTGATCTTCTGCGCGGTCTTCGCCATTGTGTTCGCACTGTGGATCCTCCTCCGCGGCGCCGGCGAGAGCCGCGAAGACCGCGCGCGCCGGCGCATTGGCGCGGCCGAAGATGCGCCGGTCGCGGCCGAAGCCTCGCAAGAGTCCATCTTCCGCGCCCACGCCATAGCGAAAACCGGCAAGGGCTTCGCCCGGCTGCCCTTCACCGAGCGCGTGCAAGGCATGCTCGACCAGGCCGACCTCTCCATGAAAGTCAGCACGTTCATGGGCCTCATCGCCGGGCTTGGCCTCTTCGGCATCGCGCTGGGTTTTCTGATCAGCAAGTCGCTCATCTACGGGGTCGTGTTCGGCGCGGTGATCAGCACCTTGCCCTACGGCATCGCCCGGTTCAAAGTCAAGCAGCGCGTGAAGAAGTTCACCGCCCAGTTCCCCGACGCCTTGGAACTCATGAGCAACTCCCTGCGCGCGGGCCACGCATTCACCGCGTCCATTGGCCTCGTGGCGGAAGAAATGGCCGATCCCATTTCCTCCGAGTTCCGGCGCGTGTTCGAGGAGCAAAACTACGGCATGCCCCTCGATGACGCGCTCCAGGGCCTGATGAAGCGCGTCGATAGCCTCGACCTGAAGTTTTTTGCCATCGCCGTCATGATCCAAAAGGAGACCGGCGGCAACATGGCCGAGATCCTCGAGAACATCGGCCACACCATGCGCGAGCGCTTCAAGATCCTCGGCCAGGTCCAGACCCTCACCGCGCAGGGCCGCCTGTCGGGCTGGGTTCTGGGCTTCTTGCCCCTTGGCCTGGGCACCGCGCTGTACCTGATGAACCCGCACTATATGGACCCCCTCTTTGCGCCGGGCAAGGGCAGGATGCTCGTGGGCCTGGCCGTGGGACTCCAAGTCACTGGCTTCCTCCTGATCCGCAAGATCATCAACATCAAGGTGTGACACATGCATCCTCTGTTGATACTACTCGCCGTGCTCGTGGCGGTCGCGTTGGCCGTGTTCGCTCTGCTCTCGCTCTTCGCGGGAGAGGCCACCGCGCAGGACCGGCTCAAGAAGCTCCAGCAGGGCTGGAGCTACGACGCCGGCCAGAAGGCCCACGAGACCACCAAGCTCGCCAAGAAAAAGCGCCAGGAGGAGGTCGCCAAGAAGATGCTGGCCCCACTGGCCAAGGTCTTCTCCGGCAGCGCGAACTAAGACAAGCTCAAGGAGCAGATGGTCTTCGCCGGCCTACGCACGCCGGGCGCGATGAGCATGTTCCTTGGCGTAAAGGCCGCGCTCTGCATCGCGCTGCCCATTACGGGCGTGCTCTACTCGATCTCGCTCGGCGCGCCCTTGCAGAAGACGATCATGCTGGGCGGAGTGTGCGCGGTGCTGGGCATGCGTCTGCCCGGATTCTGGCTCGCCTCCAAGGCCAAGAAGCGCAAGAGAAGCCTGTCGGCCGCGCTCCCTGACATGCTGGACTTGCTGGTGGTGTGCGTCGAATCCGGCCTCGGCCTGGACGCGGCCATGAGCCGCATCAGCGACGAGTTGAGCTACGTGTACCCCGAAATGAGCGAGGAGCTGCACCTGGTCAACCTCGAAATGCGCGCCGGCACGAGCCGCTCAGACGCGCTGCGCAACCTTGGCATCCGCACCGGCGTAGATGACGTGAAGTCGCTGGCCGCGCGCCTGGTGCAGAGCGACCGTTTCGGCACGAGCATCGCCAAGAGCCTTCGCACGCACTCGGATGCGCTGCGCAACCAGCGCAAGCAGCGTGCGGAGGAAGCCGCCGCCAAGACGACCATCAAGCTCCTCTTCCCGCTCGTGTTCTTCATCTTCCCCGCGTTGTTCGTCGTGCTGCTCGGCCCTGCCGCGCTTCAGGTCATGAACACGCTCGTGAAGAAATAGCCCATCGCAAGGCCAGCACACCCGCCGCTCATGGAAGACGTATCCCTGCCTGACTGCCCTGCACCCGGCCGGCGCACTCCTTTGGCGCTAGCGGTGGACCTGTGCCTCTGCGCGTGTTGGATCGCGATCGCGGTTGTCACGTTCCGCAACTGGCTCAAGGAGTGGCCCGAGACGCACCAGCTCAAGGACTTGGGCATCTTCTTCGTCAACTCGACGTACGCCTACCTCTTCATCGCGCGCAAGCCCTCGACCGAATCGTCGAAGCTCGCCTTCGATTGGGTGGTGACTGTCATGACTATTGTGGCGTCATTCATGCTGCAACTCATGCCCGGCGCCAAGCCCATCGCGCCGTACGCATACGTGAAGACGGCTTCGGTTGTGCTCCAGACCCTCATGGCTTTGGTGCTGTTCGCCTCGGTGTGCAGTTTGGGCCGAAGCTTCGGCCTTGTGCCGGCGAACCGAGGCGTGAAGGTCGGCGGCATGTACGCCTACATGCGCCACCCCCTGTATGGCACTCAACTGCTGTTCTACTGCGCCTACCTGGTCGGCAACTTCAGCCCCTTCAGGCTCGTGCTGCTCGCGGCGATTTTCGTCGGCATGAACCTGCGTGCCCGAGCCGAGGAACGGCTGCTCGCTAGCGACCCCGATTACCAGCACTACATGGAGCAAGTCCGCTACCGCTTCATCCCTGGCTTGATCTAATCCGCCGCCCCACATCACGCACGTGAAAACCGTCGCGAGGGCGGCTCGCGAACCCGGAGACGTTGCGCCGCCATCCGGTTAGCGAGCCGCCCCGCTTTTTTCTGTACGGACGGACGCACGGCCCATGGCCATGGATAGCAGCGTTCCGCTCATTGGCCACCAGCCGCCAACCGCGCCGAGATTATACCTTTTTGGATAACCGTTCGCCAAGCCTCGCCAGGGCCGGGGACTTGTCGTACGGGTCGAGCCGCACGTCGAGGATGCTGAAGGTGTCCGTGTTGGCCAGCGCGGCCTCGAACGCCTTGTCCAGGTCGCCCACGGTCTCGACGACAAACCCCCAGCCCGTGCCCAGCAATTCGGGCACGCGGTGGTAGCCCCATTCGTGCACGTCGTTGAAAGGCCCATCCGCGATCTGGCGCTCCGTGCTGTACCCGCGGTTGTTCAGAACGACCACGATGGGGTTCAGGCCGAGCTTAGCCGTGGTGGACAGCTCCATGCCGGTCATCTGGAACGCGCCGTCGCCCACGAGCACGAGGGGGCGCAGGTTGGGCCGGGCCATCTGGGCGCCAATCGACGCCGGCACGGCGAACCCCATGGACGTGTAGTACGCGGGGCACAGGAACTCCGCACTGCGATGGATCGTCAAGTCCACGGACCCGAAAAGGCAGTCGCCCACGTCCGACACGACGACCGTCTCGTCCCCAAGCATCTGGTCGATCTTGCGGAAGAGCGCGCACACGGTCATGGGCGCATTCGCCGCGGGAGCTTGGCCGAGGATATTGGGAACCTTAGGCAGCCGCGGCTTGCGCCGAACGCGGAGCTTGGCCTTGAGCAGCGCCTTCATGAACGAGCGGAACGGGACGTTGTCGAACGAATGGCGCTTGATCGACACCTTCTCCGACGTGCCGTAGATCGTGCGGCTCATGTCCAAGTTCGCCGTGCCCACGCCCAGGTTCATGTCGCTCATGAACGCGCCGAGCATGATGACGCAGTCCGCGGACTCGACGAACTCCTGCACCTCGGCCCGGCCCATGGCGCCCTCGTACACGCCGATGTAAAGCGGGTGGGTTTCGCTCACCACGGACTTGCCGAGGATGGTCGCCGCAATGGGGATCTTCTTGCGCTCCGCGAAGCGGATCAGGTCGGCCTGGAGTCCGAAGCGGTGCACCTCCACCCCGGCGAGGATCACCGGCCGCTTCGCGGCGTCGATCATGGCCGTGGCTTCGGCCATGCACTCCGCCAGCGCTTCCTCGTCGGTTAGCTCCTCGATTGTTTTGTGCCGCGGCCGGTGCGGGCGGGCCACGTCGACCATGTCTCGCGGAATTTCGATGTAGCCCGGGCGTTTGTATCGCTCGACCGTGTCGAGCACACGATCGATCTCGTGGTATGCGGTCAGGGGATCATCCAGAGACGCGTGCGCGCAGGTGATGTGCGAAAAGACCTCCCGTTGGGTCGAGAAGTCGCGCACGCGGTGGTGGAGCAAGGGGTTGCCCACGCGCTCCTTGAGGCCCGGCGCACCGCTGATGACCACGACGGGAGACTTCTCCGCATACGCGCCGGCGATGGGGTTGGTCAAGTTGAATCCGCCCACGCAGTACGTGACGCAGCACGCGCCCAAGCCGTTGACGCGCGCGTACGCATCCGCGGCGAACCCCGCACCGTCCTCTCGGCACGTGCCGATGTTGGCGATGGGGCTGTCCTCGATCAGCGCGTCGAACCGCAGCACGTAGTCGCCCGGCACGCCGAAAATGTGGCGCACCCCGCGGTCGTAGAGCTGCTTGAGCAAGTACTCGCCGATCGATAGGTTCCTTCGCTTGGCCATACGGCTGCTCCTTCTGCCAATCATTATGCTCGCCAGTACGAGCGGATCACTCACCGACCATGCCCCACTCCGCGGCCCACGCACAAGGCCGGAGGGACATGGGCACTCCTCCGAACAGCACGCCCCCAAGCGGTCATTCTGAAAGGAATGAAGTGAAGCGAAGAATCGCGGCTGCACGGCAGGCCAGGCCGCAGTGGACACCAGGGCGGGGTCGATGCGCTAGACTTGACTGAATCGCTCGAACTCGGCGTTCAGATCATCGTCGCTCACCGCGTCGCGGCAATCGATGCGAATGCAGTACTTGAACGTAGCCGACTGGCCGGCCGCGAGCGCGAAGTTTAGTTCTTCCTTGCCGTCGCTGAATGCGGCCTGGCCGAGCGTGTTCGCGGCGAAAAGGCCGTACCCGCGAGCGTGCCAGTACGTGGGGTAGCCAGGGTTCTGTGGATGGTCGAGCACGGTGATGGAGCACGCCTCGTCGCCGATCTTGCCGGACAGCTTCACCCAGTCCCCGCGCGTGGCCCACACGGGGTCGCCTTCGAGGCCGTTGCTGCTGCGGTAGAGCCCGTTCACGCCTTCCGTGTCCGCGAACGGCTCCTCCCGGCCCGATCCATCCGCGGCGAGGCGCATGGCCGGCTTCTCGTCCGGGGCCTCCAGTTCACGGGCGACGCGAATGCCCAGCATGCCCTCCTTGTCGTCCTTGAACTCCACGTCAACGAGCGCGGTCAGCGTCGCGATGCGGTCGATGATGCGCGTCGTATCGTTGCCGGAGAAGACGAACGTTGTGTCCTCGCGCAGGATCGCGTCTCCTGCCGGCGTCAACCACTCCGAGGCCACCACGAGTTCGCCTTGGCAGCATCCGCCCTCGGCCTTCGCGACCTCGCGGTGTCGGATCGTGCCGTACTGATCGCGCTTGTCTTCCGCGATCGCGTCGGAGTTGTTCCAGAAGTCGAGCCCGTTCACCGAGCCGTAGTTGAACCACAGGCCCACGTGGTGGGGATGGTCCACGCGCTCCTTCGGCATCGGGTCGAGCGGGTATCCGCGCGTCACGACCGTACTAGTGGCCGTGCGCAGCGGATAGAGCACGGGCTTCTTGATCGTGTCGGGATAGATGTAAGCCGTGAACTCCGCGCCGTCGATCACGACGTCGACGCGCTGCTCATCGGGCTTGTGGACAAGCTGAATCCTCTGGTCGGTGCAGTCGGTCACGGATGGCCTCTTGTGACGGAACGTGTTCGGGTATTCGGGCCGCATACGCACTGCGCGTGCATGAGGGCACAATGTTAGCCGACCAGGCATGACCGGTCAACTCATGCTCCCGCCTGTCCTTCGATGGGTCCGCCTCAGACCGCCCCCTCGTAGATCGTCTCACTCGTTCCCGCGAGCGGGTCGTGCACGACGATCCCATCCTCCCCGAAGCTCGCACTCACGACCGGTGGCTTGCCCGCCTCGAAGTAGGCGTAGTTCCTGCGCACCACGACGCGGCCCGCGTGCACGACCGCGGTGGGCAGGCGCAGGGACGCCGCGTCGGGATACGTGCCCTCCATCTCTTTCGCGGTCGCACCGAGGAACTTGAGCCGGCACACCTTCTCCATGCACACCACGAGGCTGTCCTTGCCGTAGCCCACCGACGCGGTCGACCCATCGGGCCGGTCCGCGGTGCGGAAGAAGTGGTTGTTCGCGCACCGCGTGCCCTTGCCCTCGATCCAGAAGCGCAGGCCGCGGTATTGCGAGTCCGATTCGATCTTGCCGTACTCGCCGGTCATGGCGCTCTCCTGGTTCACGTTGGACTCGAAGTCCACGGGCGTGATCCAGTTGTTCTCATAGCACACGTTCAGGCCGTTCGTGTGTGTGACCATGACCTGCACCGCGTCGAACGCGTCCTTGCCGAACTCGCGCGGCAGGCGCTTCTTTTGCCCCACGCCGTAGAGCGCGAGCGGCTTGAGCTTAAGGTAGTGCATGAACAGGTCGATCCAGTGGATGCCCACGTACGTGAACGGATCGCTCTGCTCGGCCCACTTGAAGATCGAAGTCGAGACTTCGAGCGGCTCTTCGAGCACGCCCTTGGCGTAGATCGGCTCGCCCAGTTGCGGCGCCAAGTCGTTGAAGATGCGCAGGTGGTCCGGGTCGTAGCGCTTGTGCATGTCCACGCCGACGATCCGGTTCTTCGCGGCCGCGGTCTCCACGATCTGGTCCGCCTCGTTCGTGTCGAGGCACAGCGGCTTCTCCGCGATCACGTGCGTGCCGTTGTTGAGCGCGGCCATGATGGGCGCGGTGTGCAGGTGGTCTGGTGTCGCCACCACGAGCACGTCCATGTCTGGGAAGTCGCGGAGCATATCGTCCCAAGGCGTATCGCCCCAGTACGGCCTGGGCCGCGCGCCAGTGCGGTCTTCGTTCTCTTTGGCCGCGCGCTCCGCGGAGGCTTGCGACCGCGTGCCGATCGCGATCATCTCGAACTTGAGGTCGTGGTACGGGCTCGCGTAGTCGTCGAGCCCCACGCGGCCGAGGTACGGCGCGATGCCGTTGCGCTGGAGGTCCCACATCGTGCCGGCCACCACGTCGGCGCCGAACATGCCGTACCCGACTTGGCCGATTTTGATGGTGCGTTGGGTGTCGTTCACGTCCTTAATCTCCCGTACAAGTCGCCGCACGCGTTTAGGCGCTTAGCGCGCGAGAATCGACAACATGTTGTCGATGCGTTCCGTTCTGGAGTGCGCCGGCTCGACGGCGCTTTGGCACAACAGCGCGGTCAACCCAGCGCGCCGGAGAGAAAGCGGCGTCAAGCCGCCGCACTCCACATGGGCTGCGGCACAGCCTACGCTTTCTCGCAGCTTTGTCTGCGAGAAAGCGTAGGCGCTTATCGCGGCCGGAACGACAACATGTTGTCGATGTTCTGTCACCCTCCTACTCTTAGTCTTCCTCTTTGTCCTACTCCTCCGCCGTGTCATGCGGTTTATGAGTAAGACGAAGAGTAAGACTAAGATTAGGAACTGCGGCGCCGCCGCTCCTTTCTCGCAGCGAAGTCTGCGAAAAAGCGTAGTGTCCTAAACTCCTGCAAGCGCGATGAAAAACAAGAAGTGGTACGCGCCTGTCGAGTAGGCACGAAGTGCCGTATCGAGACCCAGCACGACACGACGACCGCAGCCTGGTCTCGATACGCCGCTGCGCGGCTACTCGACCGACGGCTGCTAGGCTCTGGGGCTGCGGGCGAAGCCCGCCTTGTCACTAGCGGTAGCCGCATTCGCCAGAATGCGGGCGATCTGTGGATCCCTTGGCGCCGCACCCGCGCCCTGACGGGCGCGGCTACAGGCCCTGGCTATAGGCCCGCATGCTGGCGCATGCGGCTACAAAAGGCGGGACTCCAAACTATCCTTGTCTCTTCTGAATCTTCGCCCACGTGTCGCGCAGGGTGACCGTGCGGTTGAACACCGGCTTCTCGCCCGTGGTGTCCGGGTCCACGCAGAAGTATCCCAAGCGTTCGAACTGATACCGGCTGCCGGCCGGCGCGGCTTTCACACTCGGCTCGACCTTAGCCGTCACGACCTGGATCGAGTCGGGGTTGATGCCGGCCACGAAGTCCTCCCCCTCGGGCACGTCCATGGGATTCTCCTTCGTGAACAGATAGTCGTAGAGCCGCACCTCAGCGTCGAGCGCGTGCTCGGCCGACACCCAGTGCAGCGTGGCCTTGACCTTGCGGCCGTCCGGCGCGTCACCGCCCTTCGTGGCTGGGTCGTACGTGCAGTGCAGCCCCACCACGTTGCCATCGCCGTCCTTCACGGCTTCGGTGCACGTGATGAAATACGCGTACCGCAGCCGCACCTCGCGGCCGGGTGCGAGACGGTAGAACTTCTTGGGCGGATCCTCCATGAAGTCTTCGCGCTCGATGTAGAGCGTCTTCGAGAAGGGGACTTTGCGCGTGCCGGCCGACTCGTCCTCCGGGTTGTTGACCGCGTCGAGTTCTTCCTCTTCGCCATCGGGGTAGTTGGTGATGACGACCTTGAGCGGGTTGACCACGGCCATGACGCGTGGGGAGGTCTTGTTCAAGTCCTCGCGCAGGCAGTGTTCGAGCAATTGGATATCGACGGTGCTCTCGTTCTTGGCCACGCCGATGCGGTCGAGGAAGTTTCGGATCGCTTCGGGCGTGTACCCGCGGCGGCGCATGCCGCACAGGGTGGGCATGCGCGGGTCGTCCCAACCGTTCACGTGGCCTTCGGTCACCAGGCGCGGGAGCAAGCGTTTGCTCATGACCGTGTAGGTCAGGTTGAGCCGCGCGAACTCCGTCTGCTGCGGGTGGTGCACGCCGTCGAGGTGGTCCAGGAACCAATCGTAGAGCGGCCGATGGTTCTCGAATTCGAGCGTGCAAAGCGAGTGCGTCACGCCCTCGACCGAGTCCTCCAAGCCGTGCGCCCAGTCGTACATCGGGTAGATGCACCACTTGTCGCCGGTGCGGTGGTGCGACGCGTGCATGATGCGGTACATGACTGGGTCGCGCATGTTCAGGTTGGGGTGCGCCATGTCGATCTTCGCGCGCAGCACGCGCGAGCCGTCGGGGAACTCGCCGTTTTTCATGCGTTCGAACAGCTCGAGGTTCTCCGCGACGGAGCGATCGCGGTAGGGGCTCGCCTTGCCGGCCGCGTTGGGCGCGCCGCGGTTCTGGCTCACTTCCTCCGCGGACTGGTCGTCCACGTACGCGAGGCCCTTCGAGATCAGCTC
>JAJRTI010000103.1 GCA_024278415.1 Planctomycetota bacterium
CCCCAACGAATTCAGCGAGACAACGAATGACAGATGAGACAACGCGTTGAGCTTCGGGGTGCGCGACAGCGTACGGATAGAGAGGGTTGCGCGCCAACGGCTAATGCCTAAGAGCCGTGGGCTCCAAATGGGGCCCAAGGCTCTTAGGCGAATGGAGGGCATTCCGCGCTTTCTCCCCATTCGTTGTCTATCTGAATTCGTTGGAAGCATTCCGTTTGGCTGAACAGTGTCTGTTGATCCATTGGATGGCTTTGCGGGTGGCCGTGAGCTACTGCCGGCGGGGTCCTCCTCATCGGGAAGCGCATTCACGCGGCCGCGGAAAGCTAGCTGGCCGCCTCAAGGAACCGTTCCACGTCCAGCCTGATTCGCATCCACGTGTCCTCAAGCGCAGACACCAGGCCCTTCATCTCCTCCCACTCCAGCAAGAACGAGTACCCATGTCGGTAGTAGTGCCTGAAGCCCAGATACGCTTCAAGCTTCTCCCGTGTTTCCGCTGAGATGACGGCTGGGCGGCGTTCGGCCGCGGCCGCCATTTGGGCTAGCAGATCTTTGTGCCAATATCGCCCTTGTGGAGACGCGCCGTCAACACGCTTTACTATGGCGGCGAACATGCTCTCCACTCCCGTGTAGAACGAGTGCAGAACGGACGCGAGCGCGGTTACCTCGATGAGGTCTGGCGCGGACTCCTGGGGCTCGGCAATCAAGGACTCATACCGGCGCAGAAGCTCGTCGACCCGCTCCATCTCGCGGCGGAGCCGAGCCCGAAGGCGGTCATCCAACATGGACCAACGTCCCCTCTCTCGCAAGAAACGCGGCAAGGCCGGGCTCTCGGTCGAGGTCGATGAGGTCCACGGCATGCCGGAGCTGCACGAGCAGCCTTCCTTGGAGCTTGAAGAACTGGCCACGAGGACACCCGCGGATGGCAAGGTCCACATCTGAGTCTGGCTGCGGCGCCCCCTCAGCGACGGAGCCGAACACGTAGACCTCCCGGCATCCCGCGTTCCGCAGGATCCCCACCGCCTGCACCACATCCTCGCGGAACTCCGTGGGCAGCCTCTCGATGTCTGTGATCATACGCGTTCTCCTCTCGTGAGGCCACGATCTCCCGTGCGGCGATCACGTCTCTGCTCTGGCCGGCGCCGGACGGTCACGTGTGCATAGTAGCACAGTACGCGGGCGTGTCAAGATCTGCCTGATCGACGGGTCTTTGCCGGCAGGCGCGGAGTTCTGGGGACGCCTTACGGCACAGAGGCAGAGCCCTGGGGCTAACCGCGTCACGGACCACTGGCGGATATCAGTGCATTTGGCCTCTGCCACAGATTTGTCGCATATTTTGGCCGTGTGCAGCGGTATTGAGCCTCGCGGCGGACGGCCTCCGCTGCCCGTCGGAACTCATCGCCACGGTCTTGCATGGCGTTTGAAGCGCACGTATAATCGTATCCAGATATACGTGTTCGTCGCACAAGAGGAGACGTCCGCTGAAGACCAAAGTCACGATCACGCTCGATGAGAATCTTGTGCCCAAGGCGAAGGACTATGCGAAGTCCCAAGGCTGTTCGCTCTCCCAGCTCATTGAGCAAGCGTTGCGCCGGGCGACCCGTGAGGGCGGGGAGACCTTCTCGAGCAAGTGGCGAGGCAAGTTCAGAGCGGCCGGCAAGAAGTCCCCCCGATACAAGGGCCTCGCGGAGCGCTTCCTATGATCATGCTGCTCGATACGGACGTGCTCATCGACGTAGCTCTGGGCCGAGACCCCTTCGCCGCGCTCGCGTGCAACGCAGAAGTGATCGTCACGAGAAACGTCCGGCACTACGGCAAGAGCCCTGTCCCCGCTAAGGAGCCTCGCGCCGTGCTGGGCATCCTAACGCGCACTTGAGGGGGGGGAATGGCGAAGGGCGGATAGTAGAGGAGGGCAGGAAGGGGTCGCGCACTCTGTGCGTGTCACTATGGCGACGCGGACGGCTTTCGCCTTCCGTCGTAACGCGAAGGCGTTCCGCTCCACCATGAGGGGGACGCTACTTCCCGTACCGCATCGGCCCAAACGTGCGCATGGTGCGGCCGTGCGCGCGCTGCTTGTAGTGCACGAACTTGGGCGGGAGGGGGCCGGTAAGCTGCTCGATGCGCTCGATGGCCTGCTTAACCGCGTCGGGGTTGTCCTGCGCGACGTTCTCGTTCTCGTCGGGGTCATTGTGGAGATCATACGCCTGGGCTGTAGCCATGACGTCGTCCGCGGTCACGGACACGTTCACGGCCCAGTCGTCGTCGCGCACGCACGCGTTGTGGCCCCAGCCGGTCGTGACGTACTGCCGCGGCGGCTCGGCGTCGCCCATGGCCACCGGCCAGAGGTCGTACCCGTGGAAGTCGTCCCGGCACAGGCCGACGCGGCTCGTGATCGTGGGCGTGAGGTCGAGGTTCTGCGCCCACGCGGTGCAGCGCTGCCCTCGCGGGCCGTCGGGCATGCGGATGAACAGCGGCACGCGCGTATTGAAGGGGTGCAACCGGTCACCGCCTTTGCCGAACTTGCCCTTGTCCATCAACTCCGTGCCGTGGTCCGTGGTGAACACGACGATGCTGTTCTCAAACAGCCCCAGCTTCTCGATGGCCGCCAGCATGTGCCCGACCCATCGGTCGAGGAACGTGACGAACCCGAGGTAGAGCGCTTTGCAGCGTTCGGCCTCGTCGTGTGTGAGCGGGACCTCGTCGCGGCGGCCGGGCTGTTTGTGGTAGGCCTGGGGGTAGATGATGTCCTTCACGCCAGGCTTGGCCGGGCAGTATAGGTCCGCGTAGTGTCGCGGCGGGTCCCACAACTCGTGAGGGGTGAAACTGTCAACCCACAGGAAGAACGGAGCTTGCTGGTGGTTGTCCACGAGCCAGTCCGCGGCCTTGCGGAACACCCGCGCGCACTGCCAGTCCTCTTCGCTGCCCCGGTCGAGTGCGTTGAGGAGATACTGGGCGAGCGTTGGATGATACGCTGGCGAGTCTTCGCCTTCCGGCGTGTATGGCGACAGGTCAATGCGGTCGATGGGGCCGCTGCGCCAAGGGTCGTTTTCCTGGCCGCGCACGAAGTCCCAACTGATGAAGCCCCGGGTGAAGTTCATCGTGGGCTTGAACATGTGATACGTATCGCTCACAAGGCCGGTCAGGTATCCGCCGTCGTGGAGGGTCTCCGCGAGCGTGTCCTCCTCGTGGCTGATCGGGTGCCACCCGGGCCCCGCGGGCTGGAGACCCTCGTCGGCGATGGCCTGGTTCCACGGATAGGAGCGATGGCCGGTGAAGAAACATCGGCGTACTTGGATCGTGGGCAGCCCTTCCGCGTAGCAGCGGTCGAACATGACGCTCTCGCTCGCCAGCTTGTCGATGTGCGGAGTCTGCACGTGGCTCATGGCCTTGTCCGGGCCGACGCA
>JAJRTI010000104.1 GCA_024278415.1 Planctomycetota bacterium
CAGGGTTGCGAGCTTCGCTCGCGAACCCTGGGCTGATATCCGGAATCCCGTTGGGATTCAGATACCCCAACACGCGGCGTTGCACGGGAGCTTTGACAGTATTCCGGTACCTGGCTGTTGTACTTGGCTGAAGTGTTACCTGGGACGGATACCACAGGCTTGTCCTGTACGAACAAGGCGGGCTTTGCCCGCAACCCAGCCAGAGGATCATCCACAGATTACGCCGATTACCTAGCGTGGCTGCTGGCCGCAACCCATGGAGTGACAGACTCGGTTGAGGTGCGGTCGAGGCTTGCTCGGGAGTAGGTGTCGGCTCCTCGTAGGGCAGTGGCCTTCGTGGCTGAGTTGTGGGCAAAGAGCAGGGCATGTGTTCCTGGGGCGTTGCCCCAGGCGACATTGTGGCAGCCCGTTGGGCTGCGCGACAGCCAAACCTGACGCACCGACATCGTCCCGCGCGCTTATGGGGAAAGGACAGGGCGAGCCCGATGGGTCTTGAGATATGGGTTCACCGAATATTCACCGGAGATAGGCATGGGCATCCGCAGGACCCTAATGCCGAGCATTTGATGCAGATGGTGTCCTTGCGTGGACCGTGTCTGCAATCGCCTCTTCCCAACAATCGGGATAGATGAGGTTGGCGAGTTCGTGGAATGCGCTGCCGTCGCTCGTGGGGTTGTCGAGCATCGCGCGCAGTTGCGACCGCATGCGGTCGCGGCACTGCTCGTACGTGTAGCCGTGGATGCTCGCCCAGGTGGTCATCTTGATCTTGCCGTCCGCGAGCAGGCGCCAGTGGTCCAAGTCTGCGCCCGCGCTGCCCATGAGGCACAACTCGTCCACCACGCGCTCCCGGGCCAGCGTGTCCGCGTCCACGTACATCCACGTCGCGCGCACCGGGTCGGCCGCGTGGGTCTGGAAGTTGAGGGCCAGGCGTTTGCCCGCGGCGGCCGTCACACGCTTGACCTCTCGGAGGAATTGCGTGAGGAAGTCCCCCTTGAGTTGCACGAACCGCAGTTCGTCCAGGCTGTCCGGCCGGGCTTGCCGGGGATCCTTGCCGAAGCGCCGGATGTACTCCTTCACGACCGGCTCGTTGAAGCCGTAGCCGCGCGCGCCCTCGTTGCCGCCGCCCTTGCCGCGGCCCGGCCAGGGCGAATGCGAGCGGATCGAGAGGAACAGGCCGTCGATGTCGTAGCCCAGCAACTCTTTCATCTGGCGGAGCCGGTAGGCGCGCACTTGGGGATACGCGTAGCACGGCACGCCGGGGATGTGCTTCTTGCCGTCCTTGCTCGCCCACGTGTATTCGGGGTGGCGCTGGAAGAATTCGGTCGGCGGCGCGTAGTACATGCTGTCGAAAATCGTGACCCACGCGTAGACCTTCATGCCATGCGCGTGCGCGTACTTCGCACACATGGCGAGGGGGTCGATGCGCCGCATCACCGCGCCCATGCGCCGGTGCAGCGACGGGATGTTGGCGCAGCAGCCGTCCAGGCCCTCGATCTTGTAGCGGGCGAACACGTCCTCGAACGCGGGCGTCATGACTTTGGTGTGGTAACACACCGCTCCGCACACGGACACACGGAACAGCACGCGGTCCACGCCGTAATGCGCGCACAGCGCCATGAGCCGATTCATCTCCGCGTCGCAGCGTCGCAGGTTCCACGCGTCCGTCCCGATGCAGATGTCGAAGAAGTCGAGGTTGATGGTGAACTCTTTGCCGGTGAGCCTTCCGACAGACGCGCCGAGGATACGCGGCGCGGGAGTGGGCGGCGCGTCCGCGCCGGCCGGGCCCTGGACCAGAGGCGAGTCGTCGAGCCGCGCCTCCGCCTCGACGCGCAGGTCGTCCATCGCGCCGCGCATCCACGAGTGGCCCTGCTGGGTCCCGATCCAGAACGCATCGGCGACGCGCTGGGGTAGCTGATCGCCGCGCGCCTCGGCCTCTTTGCGGCCGTCGATGACGAGTTGGGCGACGCGTTTCGCCTTGTCCGCCGCGCACACGATGTGATGCCACGAGCCGGCCGGCCACTCCAAGGGCCGGGTCTCCATGGCGAACCAATCGCCGCCGAAGTTGTTTCCCTTGGCCCGGCCCCGGCCGTCGCTCAAGAAAAACACGAAGCGATTCGACCCGGCCCGTTTCATGAGGCCGATGCGGTTCTTCAGGTCCGGCGTCTCGTGGTAGAAATACGTGAGCCGGCGAAAGTAGTACGCGGATAGCGGCTTCTCGTGCCGCACCCAGAAGGACACGGTGAACGCGTTCGGGTTGAATCCCTTGGCGGGATAAGTCAGCACGGCGGGCCGGTCGATGAGAGCGGCCTGGCCTTGGCGGCCGGGAACAAACTGCACGCCCTTGGCTTGGGCCGGCGCGCGGCCCGAGACTCCGCGCAGGCTTCCGTCGAACCGGCATTCCAGCCTCGCGCCGGCCGGCGAGGCGAGCCTCGCCGCGGCGAGCGCGGCCGCGAGTAATCCGAGCCGCATCATGGGCCGGCCTCCGTGCTCAAGTAAATGCGAAACACCTAGGAATGCTTCGAGTAGTCGTATCGGCTGCTCCACGCGCGGCCCCGCTCGGTCGCGCCGTTCCCGGCGATGCCCCACACGTAGGAGCCTCCCCGGGCGGACGCATTCGGCAGGTAGAGCCAATAGCGCTGGCCCTTGCGCAGCTTCGCGGCCGGCTTGAACCACGCCCGCGCCCAGCGATACGTGGGCTCGTGCGCCAACGCAAACGCGGGAATGGCCGCGGCCGCGAGCACGCGCTTGCCCGGCCGGCCGCTGGCATCGTCGCGGATCTCCACCTTCAAGTCCGACGCGGCGGAGCCTCGGATCGTCGCGTAAACCTCTGCCAGCGGGCACTCGCCGTCCCGTGAGGGCGTGAAGCTCTGCGCGACGCCGTGCACGCTCGCCTGGTTGTTCCGCTCGCTGGCCGGTATCGCCTGGTCCACCGCGAACCGGCCCGACCGAATCGCCTGCTCGATGGCCGCGCGCTCGGCCTCCCGGCGTTTCGCCGCGGCGGCCGCGTCCGTGGCCGCTTGCCGCGCCAGGTCGATGGGGAACCCGACGAGCCACACGGCTTCGCAGGATGGGCTCCGGCCGGCCGCTAGCACCGCGCGGGCGACGAGGCCGGCGCGCGTGCGAGCCGGCGCGGCCCCCGCGTCCACGAACAGCCCGGCGTGCAGTGCCGCGTCGCGCTGCAGCCGCAGGCGATGGAAATTGTAGCGCTCGGCTCCGCTCAAGCACACCCAGTCCACGACGCCGGACCGGATCATGTCTTTCACGGGTATGTACGCGCTCGCGGCCGTCTGGGGATTGATCGCCCGGAGAGGAGCGCACACGGCCAGCATGCGCCGGCCGAGCCGGGCCTTGAGCCGTTGCAGCGCCTCCGCCAGCCGGTCGCCTTCCCGCTTGATTTTCATCAGTTCGTCGAAGTTGCGGCGTGGGGACGCCGGCTGCTCTGGATCGGACAGGATCAGCGCCAGCCCATCCGCGTCCGCAGACGCCAGCGCAGACGCCAGCGCGGAGGCCGCGTTGAGATTGCGCGCGGCGAGCCAGAACGTCAGCCCCCGCTCCCGCGCGGCGCGGGCGAGTTCTGACGTGGCTGGCCCCGACGCGGCTGGCGCGATGAGTATAACGCCCGCCGCGTGTATGGCCGCGGCCTTCTCGATTTCGCCGGCGTCGCGCACAGAGACCATCACGGGCCGCGGGGCGAAGGCCTGCCCGGCCCAAACGCTTCCGCCCGCGGCCAACAGCAGCACCCAGACGGCGAACGCCGCCCGCGGCATCGCTCCAGGCGCGGAGTGAACCGCAGCCGATCCCACAGTCCGCTTCTTGTCTTCGCCGGGCGATTTCGCTACGTTGTCCATCGGCGGTGAGTTCTTGCTGGATGGATTGTGATCCCCCTCGGGTGGGTCAACCAGACTGGGGGGGGCTTCCATTCTAACGCGGGCTTCGCCGGTAGCCCAGGAGCGGAAGGCCTTTGCCTTCCGTCTTCACCGTGCGGCGGGCTGTCCTCCCGCCGCCGCTGGGCTTGTCCCAGCGCGGCTAATCGGGTAATCGGGGGACGCCTTGGTAATCGGGGTAATCGGGGGACGCCCTACGCAATTCAGCAAGTCCACAGCATCCGGCTTGGGTAATCGGGGGACGCCTTACGCAATTCAGCAAGTCCACAGCATCCGGCTTGGACCAAGGCTGATCCCTGATCCAAACATGACGCGGCGCTACCAGCAGCAGGCGCCAAGGCCTACACCGAGATCCCAGAGATACGCCTGACGTTCCGGGAACGCGGACGGAATCCGCAACGCGGGATTCTTCAGCGCACCCGCTCTGCCGTAGTTGCACGCCCCAGTCACTCCACGCCAAGCTCAAGCACCGACCACATACCCATGGCCGGCAGGGAGATGCGAACACTCGCCGGACCATTGGTGAACCGCGCCGCTTGGGCCGGCCCCGATGGCGAATGGGCAACGGCAGACTTCAATCGCCGTCCGCCGAACGCGTGCAGCGAGATCGTGACGTGCGCGTCGACAGGCCGGATCTTGTCCGTGTCAAAGTCATAGTGCCAGTTCAGCACATGGCAGATGTACGTGTCCCGTTGCTCAGGCTTGCCGCGGAGCGACACGATGATCTTCTCTGCCGGCTCCGTCGTGACGACGGGCGGCGGCAGGTCCTCGACCCGATGCACGATCTTGATTCGGTCTGGCAGAGACGCGAGGATCTCCCTGTCGCGGCTGTTCAGCCGGTCCAACGGGCACGTTGGCAGCACCGCGTCCAGCCCGGCGAGTTGCTTGGCGGCGAGGCGCAATGGAATGGCTTGGGTGCCGGAGGTGAAGACGACGAAGGGGTAGTTCCTCAGGAACATGGCGCGAGAGAGCACGTCGATCCGGTGCACAGAGGGGTTCTCGGCGCCATACACGACCGCGACCTGCGCAAGGCTTCGGTAACCGTCAAAGAGACGGCGATTGGCCTTGATGAAACGATAGACGTCCACGGTCTCTTCATCCTTCATCTGATACCACGCCGCCTCGAAGGATCCTCCCTTCTTGCGCTGCAAGAGCGCGCTCTGGAAGTGCGGCACCATCATGTTGTGGCCGAGCGCGTACGTCGCAGCAATCCAAGCGCGCACCATCTGCGGCCGCGGATGGACGGTGAGGTAGCCCCAGTCCCGCATCCACGGGTTCGCGGCGATGTGAAGGCCCAGGCCGTCAGCCACCTTGAAGGGGAACGCCATGCGCTCGTCCAAGCGACGGTAGCGTGATCCGTAGTGGATTTCGCAGGCCAAGTAGTCGTTCAGGCGCGCCATGCCGATGCCGTACCCGTTCCGCAAGCCGTTGTTCGTGCTCATGGTCGCGCCCGCGCCACCAGTGCGGCGCACCTCCGCGGCGACTTCCGCGTAAAAGTCGCGAACGCTTTCAAACTGGAAGTCGCGGAAGTACGCGACGAGCGGCAAGCTGGCCTTGCGCTCGAGGAAGTCCCGGTCGTCAACCACCTTCGCCTGCGCCTTCAGATAGGCCCGGTAGTCGAATGTCTCGATATCGCTGATGCCTGCTGCGGCAATCTCCTCCGGCGACAGACGTTGTCGGAGGTAATTGCGGAAGCCCTTGGTGCAGTACGGACAGAAACACCCGGCCAGGTCCATCGCGTCCATGATCTGGCGCCAGTCATCGTACTGCATGCCGTCTGTGCCGAGGTTGACGGTCCAGTACGACACACGCGCGAGGAACGCTTTGCGCCGCTTGGGGATGTTGATGCAGCCCATGAGCGCGCGCTTCTGCCGCGGCTTCCTCATCTCGGACACGCGGCGCGGGAGTGGCTCGCCAGAGAACGTCTCCCCGGCCACTTCGGCATTGCCGGGCCGCTGTTCGAGCGTGCCCCACAAGTTCGCGGTCGTGCTCCCGATGTACTTCATGCCCAAGGCCTGCGCGTCCTTGATGTGCTGCCGGTCGAGCGAGGACGTCTTGCCGAGCAGCTTGTGGGGAAACGCGCCTCGGTAGCCCCATGCCTCGCGATCTGCACGGAACGCCTTGTACTGCCCGAGCGTGCCGGGCTTCATGAAGATCACGTCCGAGCATTGGATCGCGTCCCGATACCCGTCGGGCACCCACGCGAGGTAGTCCCTTCCCGCGGGCAACACAGAGGACGCAAGGCCGAGGAGGGTCGCCACTGCCGCGACCGCCCAGGCGGGAGCGCGTCGGGCCGACCACGTGACGCTGCACGACTCCGCCGGGCTCTGCTGTAACGCCAAGCTCATCCTTCCGCAGCAGGCCATAGGCACCCTCCTTCCTCACGAGTTTCCCCAGAATCCCAAGCAGTTCTATCGCAAGCATGGTGTCGCCGGTCCGTTGCAACGATCAGCAAGTGCACATGCTCCTGCTGGACGAGCGAGTCGTTCGTAGTAGGGCGATTCATCGCCCGTTGCTTCGGGTGCAGAGACGGGCGATGAATCGCCCAACTACAAGCCTGCGGCGTCTGCCGTTCGGATTCGCAAATCCCATGGGGAAACTCCTGTCCTTCCTCTATTGACACAGTGCGCGCAACCCGAACACTCGCGGAATGTAGCCCGCACGCGGCATGGAGTCAAGCCTCTAGGCGACAGGTGTTTCCCCCTGCCGCGGTCACGGCGGCCCCGCCTTGCCAACACAGCCAGTTTTTGGAGTACCGCCGCCGTTCCGGATGCGAGGGCGCTCCCTCGGCCGACGATGCGAGTGTCGCGTCATGCTTGTGCTGTCGCATCGCTCGCGGCACAGCGGATGAAGCCTCCTCTGGCGTGCGTGGCAGCGCGTGCAGGGGGATTGTCGCCGGACTGCGTCGCGCTTGTAGTAGGCCCGTGAGGGCCTTCCGCTCGGGTGACGATTCGCCCCATCGCAGCAGAGGGCGCCCTTACGGTCGCCACTACGAGCGGATCGCTCCCGCGGCCGCACAGCGGTGGCGTCATGGTCGACATGTCAGTCGTGACATGACACTGGGGCGTTTCTGACGCGGCTGGCGATGGTGGCGAAGGTCAGCGCTTCGACGCAGTCCAGCGGAGCCACCTTGCCCTTCTTCAGGCAACGCGGTACCCTGCCATGGATACAAAGCGGGCTGCGCCCGCAACCCGGGAGCGGAACGCCTTCGCGTTCCGACGGACGGCGAAGGCCGTCCGCTCCGGGCAAGCAGCTTCTTGTTTTTTGTGACAGTTCCGGATGGATGAGGCGCTAAGGATGCGTGCGGCTGAAGAATCAACGTTGAAAAGGAGCTTGAATCATGTACGTGTCTGCTATCTGTTGGTTCAGTAGCGTGCTGTTGCTTCTGTCGATGGCCTGCGCTGCCGACTTCGAAGCGCGGCCCAAGCCGAACCAGACGACGCCGCGGCCGGCCGATGGGGAGACGGTGAGCGCGAACCCGCCATGCTTCGTCTATCCCGCGAAGAGAGTGCGCAAGGCATACGTCGTCGAGTTCAGCCGCGAGGCGGCTTTCCCCGCGGGATCGACGACGCGGCTCGATAGCCCCTACATGTTGGCTTGCCCCGCGAACGCGCTGAAGCCGGGGCGATACTACTGGCGATGGCAGCCCGTGGGCGCGGGCGAATGGTCCGCGGTCCGAGCGTTCACCGTGCCCGCGGACGCGCCGGTCGTGCCGTTCCCGGACATGGACGCGCTCGTGAAGCGCATCGCCAAGACCCGGCCGCGTATCCAGGCGAATGCCAACACGCTGCCCGCGCTCCGCAAACGGGCGAGAGCGGTGTTCGGCAAATCGTGGCTCGACAGCGTGCGCCGGGCCTCCCTGCGCGCAAGCAAGAAGAAGATGCTGCCCGAGCCGGACTTCCTGCCCGACCGCAAGGATCCCCGGCGCAAGATGCTGTACCAGAGAACCTTCCAGACCACGCGGCCCTTCTTCCACGAGATGGCTACGCTCGCGCAGAACTATCTGCTGACGGGCGACGAACGCTCGGGCCAGGAAGCGAAGCGCCGGCTGCTGCACATCATGTCGTGGGACCCGCGCGGCAGCACGAGCATCGGCCACAACGACGAGCCGGCCACGGAAATCGTGCGCGATTGCCCCACGGCCTTCGACCGGGTGTACGCGCTGCTCAGCGACGACGAGAAGCGCCGCTGCCTCGAATGCCTCACGATTCGCATGCGCGACATGATGGCCCGCTGGCGGCGCCGGCCTTTCGAGAAGTACCCGTACGAAAGCCACAACATGGGCTACTACCTGCCCGACGTGCTCGTGGCCAGCCTCGCACTCGTCGGGGAGGCGCCGGTCGAGGAGATGCTCCGCTACACCATGCTCCAACTGTGGTCGCCCTTCTACCCGCCCTTCGGCGGCGTGGATGGGGGGTGGAACGAGGGGCCGGGCTACTGGAGTTGGAGCACCGCGGTGTTCGCGCGCACGTATAAGCTCGTCGAGTCGGTCACCGACATCCCCATCCACGAACGCTCCGCGTGGATGCGCAACACGCCGCTCTACAAACTCTACGGCAACCCGCCGTATTTCAAGATGTCGCCGTTTGGCGACGGGCAGGAAGGCCCAGCCCGCGGCGGCAACTCGATGCTCATGCTCGCCGCGCTCTACCGCAACCCGTACGCGAAGTGGTACGCGGAATGGCAGCACGCAACGCTAAGCGGCATGGACGCGCTGCTGTTCGACACGAGCCAGGTCGAGGCAAAGCCGCCCTACGACCTGCCCCAAGGCCACGCGTTTTTCGACGTGGGCCTGGCCACGATGCACAGCGTGCTGCCCGACCCCACGAGCAACGTGGCCGTGCTCATGCGGAGCTGCCCCTTCGGCTCCGTTAGCCACGCGTACGCGGACCAGAACACGTTCGTGCTCGACGCGTACGGCGAGCCACTCATCATCGCGTCCGGCTATTACCAACTCTACGGCTGCCCCCACCACGCGCAGTGGACGTGGACGACGCAGGCCTCCAACTCCGTCCTCGTGAACGGCGAAGGCCAGTCGAAACGGGACTGGACCGCGAAGGGCCGGCTCGTGGCGTTCGAGACGACCGTGGCCGGCGACTACGCGGTGGGCGACGCCGCGGCCGCGTACAAGGGCCGGCTCACACAGTTCGACCGGCGCATCGTTTTCCTGCGGCCCGCGCACACTGGCGGCGAGCCGATCGTGGTGATCCGCGACGAACTGGCCGCGGCCAAGCCGTCCACGTACCAGTTCCTCCTCCACGCGCTGAACAAGATGAAAGTGGCTCCCAGCAAGCAGCGGGTGGCCATCTCTCGCCGCGGCTCGCGCTGCCGGGTCGACTTCCTCGCTCCCACGGGGCTCACCTTCGAGCAGACCGACCAGTTCCCCGTGCCGCCGGTTCGCAAGGCGCCCAACCAATGGCACCTCACCGCGTCCACGGTCGAGCCCGCGGCCGAGGCCGCGTCGCTTATCGTGATCCAGCC
>JAJRTI010000105.1 GCA_024278415.1 Planctomycetota bacterium
CAGTCTATGTCGAAACTCGTGAACAACGCTGTGCGGGTGGCGTTGGCGGAGGACGCAGAGGACTTGGCAGCATTTGAAGAGCGGGCGGGAGAGCCGCTGATTAGCTTCGAGGCCATGCTCAAAAGGCTGAGGCGCGATGGCCGAATATAGGGTCCTCTTTCGCCGCTCCGTGTCGAAGGATTTGCGCAAGATCCCAAAGCGGGACGTGCGCCGTATCATGGACCGTATCGCGGGGCTTGCCAGCGACCCGAGGCCGCCGGGCAGCGAGAAGTTGTCGGGGCAGGAGCGCTACCGCGTACGGTAGGGGGGAACTATCGGATCGTCTACAGCATCCAGGACGACGAACTGACAGTGTGGGGCGTCAAAGTGGGCAACCGCCGGGATGTGTATCGGTGATTGCGGGCCTCCCGCTCCATCAAAGCCCCAGGCCGGAGCCCTCTGCCAGAGCGCTCTAAGACGCGGCTACTCCCAGGGATGCAGCAGCACCTTCCCCGACTCGCCCGTGAGCTGAAGCTCGAACGCGTCCTGCACGCGGCTCATGGGGAACGTGTGCGTGATCTGCTTGTCGAGCAGGCCGCCGACGCTCTGGACCATCTGCATCATGCGCGGCGCGTCGGCCAGGTTCCAATGCCAAATCCCGCGAAGCGTCAGGCCCTTGCGGATCATGTCAGTGCTGATCGTGATCGTCAGGTCGCCGCCCTCGCCGACGAATGACACCTGGCCCTTGCGCCGCACGGCGTCGATCTGAAGCCGCTGCGCGGCCGCCACGCCAGAGCAGTCAATCCCCTTGTCCGCGCCAATGCCGTGGGTCAGCTCCAGGATCTGATCGAGCGCATCATCGTTCGAAGGATCGATCACCGCTTCCGCACCGATCTCCTTCGCCAGGTTCGCGCGATAGGGATTGGTGTCGACGCCAATGACGCGAGCGCCGCGGTATACGCCGTTCACAACCGCGCCGAGGCCGACCGGACCGAGGCCGGTGACAAGCGCGGTATCGAACGCGTCGACTTGCATGGCCTGCATCGCGCCAAACGTGGGGCCGAGTCCGCAGCAGGCCATGCTGCCGTGCTCGTAGGACACGCCGTCCGGGATGGGCACGAGCAGCCAATCGGGTTTGAGGGTGTACTGCGCGTACGTGCCGCTGCCGTGCGCGTAGCCGGTAGCCTCGGCGACGTCCTGGCTATTCTGGCAGTGGATGTAATCGCCTTGGCCGCACAGCCAGCACTGGCCGCAGGGCGTGAGCGGCATAACCACGACGCGGTCGCCGACCTTCACCTTGCCCGGCTGCGCCACCTCGACGACTTCGCCCGCGGCCTCGTGGCCGATGGCTTGCTGCACGCTGCCGGCCTTGAACGCCTTGTACTCGGTGCACATGGGCGCGACGTGGATCTTGACCACGACCCAATTGGCCTTGGCTCGCGGATCGGGCGCGTCGATCAGTTCGGCCTTCCGTTCACCCGAGATGCGAACGATCTTCATGCGAACTCCTTGCCGTTGTTTAGAAAAGCGTGGCCGGATTCGAACCGCCCCAATGATGTCCCGCGGCCTCGCCTGCGTTTCATCGCCCTTTGGAGGGCAGCAGAGGGCGCCTTTCGATGCCATACTACCGCGGAACGCTTCAACGGCACGGATGGTACCATGCCCCCCACGCGGCGTCAATTGGCCCGCAGACAGGGGTTTCCCCACGAATTCTGCTGATCCGAGCAGCGGGTGCCGCTGGCTTGTAGTAGGGCCATTTATGGCCCGTCCGCAACGCTGAGAAAACGGGCGACAAATCGCCCTACAAACGACCCGCACGTCCCGCACGGAGTTTGCTCCCGTGCGACGACGCTGCCGAGCGCCTTTTCGAGACCGTTCGGGTCTGATGAAACAACTCTTGTCGCATGCTACACTGACGGTCCTGATCCCTTTTTCTAGGACTCGGAACGAGCGATGCTTGTCATTTGCGAAGTCGACGTTGCCATTGCCGGCGGAAGCACGTCCGCGGTGGCCGCGGCCGTAGCGGCCGCGGAAAAAGGAGCGAAGGTGTTCCTCGCCGCGCCGCGTCTTTACCTGGGGGAAGATCTCTGTGCGACCCTGCGGCTGAAGCTCAAGGACGGAGCGGCGCCGCAAACGAGCTTAGCCAAGAAGATCTTCGGGGGACGCCGGTCCGTGACGCCGATGAGGGTCAAGAAGATACTCGATCAGGAGTTGGTGGACGCGGGCGTCGACTTTCTCTTCGGGTGCTACGCCACGGACGTGCTTCGAGACGCCGAGGGCCGCGTTTGCGGCTTTGCCATGGCGAACCGCGCGGGCGAGCAGGCCGTCGTGGCCAAGGTCATCATCGATGCGACGGACCGCGCGTGGCTAGCGCGGAGGGCGGGAGCCCGGGCCCGGCCGTGGCTCGGCGGAGAGTTGGCGTTCCAGCGCATTGTCGTCGTGCCCCAAGGCGAACGCGGCAGCCGCTCCGTCATGCACGATCTCACGCTCCCTATGCCTGACCGCAGCTTCCAGGCCTTTGCAGAGGCCGAACAACGCGCCCGAGACAAGACCTACACCGATGGCCAATTGCGCGCGTCGGAATCGCTCTTCCACGTCCCTCCCGACCCGATTGTGTGCAGGCGAACCGAAGCGGAGTGGCCGGCCCCCGCCCATGCGCTCGTGGGGCACTTCCAGCCTTTGCGCGTCGAACATCTCTATGTGCTCAGCGGGTGCGCGGACATCCCGCGCAGCGAAGCCGAAAGGCTCCTCCGTCCCGCAGCCATGACAGATGTGGCGCAAGCGGTGGGAGCGGCCGCCGCGGAGGAAGCCGACGCGCGGCCAGCGCCTAGAGGAGTGTGCCTGAGGGGACGCTTGCTCTCTGGAGCCGTTGGCTGCAATGTGAGGGATGCGCTCGCCGGCTCGCGGCACACGGAGGAGCGGCCATGCGTTCCTGTGGGAGACCTTCCCGTCCTCGGCGAGTACGACGTGGTGGTCGTGGGCGGAGGTACGTCGGGCGCGCCGGCCGCGATCGCAGCCGGCCGACAAGGCGCCCGCGTGCTCGTGATCGAGTACCAAGAGGGGCTCGGCGGCATCGGGACGCTTGGCCTGATCGGAAAACCCTATTGCGGCCGGCCAATGGGCTTCAGCAAGGAAGTGCCGTTCCCCGACAAAGACCACAGCACCGAGCACAAGATGGAATGGTACCGCCGCGAGATCCGCAAAGTGAAAGGCGCCATTTGGTTCGGCGTGTTGGGAGTGGGAGCAGTCGTCGAGGGGAGGCGCGTGAAGGGCGTGGTGGTCGCCACGCCAGAGGGGCGAGGCGCGGTCATGGCCAAGATCGTCATCGACGCCACGGGCAACGCGGATATCGCGGTCGCGGCGGGCGCGGATAGCATGTACGGCGCGACCGACGACGGCCACATTGCCATGCAAGGCGCAGGGCTGCCCTGCCGGCCTTTGCGCAATGACTACGTGAACACGGACTACCTGCTGGTCGACGAGTCCGACATGGTCGACCTGTGGCGCGCGCTCGTGGGCGCCCGGCAGACGATGCGCGCGCAGGCGTACGATGCCGGCGCGTGCATCCAAACGCGCGAGCGCCGGCGCATTGTGGGCGAGCACGTGCTCACCTATCTCGACCAGATCGCGGGGCGCACCTACCCCGACAGTATCGTCCTCTCCGCGAGCGACTACGACTCCCACGGCTATCCCACCCATCCCTACTTCGCGCTGATGCCGCACGACGAGACATCCCTCAAGGCGAACCATCCCGCGCCCGGGGGATCGTGTTTCACTCCGTATCGCTGCCTTTTGCCCCGCGGGCTCGATGGCATCCTCGTAACCGGCCTCGGCATCAGCATGGAGCGCGACGCGGCCGCGATGGTGCGGATGCAACGCGACATGCAGAACCAAGGGTACGCGGCCGGCGTGGCCGCGGCGATGGCCGCCAAGCGCGGCATCGGCCCCCGAGCGATCGATATCCAGGCGCTTCAACGACACCTTATCGCGATGGGCTGCCTGCCTGACGACGTGCTCCACCACCAAGACTCCTTCCCCCTGCCTGCCGAGGCCCTTCGGAAAGCGGTCCGAGAGATCGTGCATCCAGACCGGCAGCGAGCGGCCCGAGCGCTGGCTCGCGTTTTGTCGCATCGGACGCGCGCTTTGACCGAGCTGAGGAAGGCGTATCGGACGGCCGAGCCCGGCCATCGGCTGACGTACGCCCGAATCCTGGGCTTTCTCGGAGCGCGCGAAGTCCTGCCCACGCTCGTCTCTGCCCTGAACGCGGTCACCGAGTGGGACGACAAGATCTTCCAGGGCGTCATGGCGGAGTATGCCCACCTGCCTACACCCGTGGATTCCCTGATATTGGCGCTAGGCTATACGCGCGACCCTCGCGCCTTGCCGGCGATTCTGAACAAGCTTGAAACGCTGACAGCGGAGGTCACCCTCTCACATCACCGCGCGGTCGCGTTGGCGCTCGAACAACTCGGCGACCCGGCCGCCGCGGAGCCCCTTGCGCGCCTGCTCTCGAAGCCGGGCATGCGCGGGCACGCCATGACCCAGTTGGAGCCGCTCTACGACAAACCACCCGGCCGGCGACGGCGCATCGGCCCGTTGCGCGAGATCGTCCTCGCGCGCGCGCTCTATCGATGCGGCGACTACCGCGGCCTCGGCAAGAAGATCCTTGAGGAGTACCGGCAGGACATTCGCGGGCTCTTCGCGCGGCACGCACGGGCCGTCCTTTGCGAGGACACGGAAGGTTGTGAAGCGATTCGGCAACGAGAGATATGACGAGACTTCAATCGCAAGGAGAGAGGCAATCCACGCACAGAGCGCGTGCTTGCCGCCGCGCGAGCCAAGGAGTAGAATGGGACAGGTGCTCGTGGCGGCCCCTGGCGTTTTCTTTGGGTGTAGGTCTGATTGTACGTATCCCAACGCGTTGCATTCTGGAGTTTCAGTTTCGAAGTGGATCCAGGCAGGTTCACAACAAACGTCCCGGCTCTTCGCCTGCGTGCAACCCCTCGCGGACACCGCAGCCCGAAGG
>JAJRTI010000106.1 GCA_024278415.1 Planctomycetota bacterium
ACGCAGTATATGCGCGCGTTCGGCCATCGGCCGACCCAATAGCGGAACCGATCCGCCGAGGGGGGCGTGGTCATGTTGCCGGCTTTGTCATACCTGCCCAGGTTGAGCACGCCCGAGGTGGCCCAGGGCGTGTCCACGAAACGCTCACGGAGGTGGGCGATCAGCGCGTCGCCGTTCTGAGGCGTCACGTCATACATCCGCGGGTTGTTGGTGTAGTCCCACCCGCCCAGATGCAACGTGGGCTGCTTGGGAAAAGTCATGGGATACACGCGCAGCGACACGGGCACTTCCACCGCGCCGGGTTGCACGACGATCTTGCCGCTGTACTGGCCGGCCGCGAGGCCCTTCGAGTGGACCGTAAGCCAGACCTGCTTGTGCATGCCGGCGTCGAGCGTCATGGACGCGGCCGCTCCCTCGCGCGGCGCGTACGGCAGTGCGGCCATGACCGGCACGCCGCTCTTGGTGTCCGTGAAGACGCCCTCGTGCACGTCGATGAACTCCGCGTCGCGAGGCAGGCCAACGAAGCGCAGCGTCACCTCCAGGGGCGCGTCGGCCGTGTTGCTCACCATGAACGCCGCGCTGCGGACTTCGTTGCGCATCATGGCCACGTCGACCTTGGCGCCGCCGGCGCGCGGCGGCTCGGTGGGGCTGACCATGTCCCACTGGCCCTTCTGCCAGACCACGAGCGGCTGCGGGAAGCGTTGGCGCCAGACCTTGGCCTGGGCGACGAAGACGCGGCGGTGCAGGTCGTTGATTGGCAGGATCGCGCGGAAGCCTTCCGGCATGGAGAACGTGGTGCTGTTGGCTCTTGCGGCCAGCGCCTCCAGCTCGCGCTTCACGTCGGCCGGCGCGAGCGCGCTCACGGCGTCGATGTCGCGCGTGATCCGGCGCCTGAACGCGGCGGAGATGAGCATGTCCCTGAAAAACTTCTTGGGGTTGCCGGCCTTCTGGGCGTTGCGCGGTCCCGTCAGCAGCGAATCGGGCCCGCGGTAGATTTCGATTTCGTCGACGAAGATGTAAGGCCCCGAGGAGGCGATCATGAGCTGGACGAAGCGGCCGCGCGTGGCGAGTTTGTTGGTCCAGAAGCGGCGTTTGCCGTACCCGTCGGCCTTGAGCTTGCCGTGCTCCGCGTCGAGTTGGACGAGATCGCCGGCGAGGTAATACGTCTTGCCGTCGTCGCTCACGAGCACGTGGATCACGCTGGGCCATTGCACGCCCGCGACGCCGGCCGCGGTGCTGTAGGACACGCCGGCGATGGGCTCGACCTTGCCGAGGTCGATGGTGACGGTGGCGGGCAGCGCGCGGGTCCAACCCACGGTCGTCTTCTGCGTCCAGAAGTAGCCCTGGGTGTACACGCCGTCGGTGAGTTGCACGCGGTCGCCGGGGTCCGTGCATAGCGCGTAGTTGGGCCGGGGCTGAAGACGATACTTCTTGCCGCGCGCGATGTTGTCCACGGCTTGCTCCGCGCAGGCGCATGCGGCGAGCACGAGCGCAAGGGCCAGAGCGTGAGTCCTGTTCATCGTAGGTGTCTCCAGAAGGTCCGTGTTGCATGTCGGCAACCATCCCCGTTCACACCGTGCGCCGCGGGATGGCCCACATGAGCTTAGTGCAGTCCCTTTCGGAGCGCAAGGGCTCGACGCGAGGGCACGCGGCCGGCTCAGCTTGACTTCAAAGGCCGCGCTGCTACACTGCGCCGGTGACTGTCCCCTGCAATTATGTGCTCGCCGCGGCCGGCCAGACACGCTGGGCGCTGTCGCTATCATGGCCCGAGAGCCCCGTGGCTCGCGCAGCCTTGTTGGCCGTCTTTGCCGCGGCCGTGCTGGCCGGGGTGGTGAGCGCTTGGTGGTCGGGCCGGCACCGGAAGATCATCCTGCCACTGCGCATCGCAGCACTCACGCTGCTGGGGCTCGTGCTGCTGCGGCCGGCCATCGACGTGCTGGAGACCGAGTCCGTGCGCAACGTGCTCGCCGTGCTCGTGGACGACTCGCTGAGCATGTCGGCCAAGGCTGGAGAGCGGACGCGCCGCGACGACGTGTATGCGTACCTCTCGCGGCATCGGGACGAGTTTGCGCGGCTGGCGAAGGACGTGGACGTGGAGGTGATCCGCTTCGGCCGCGAGCCGAAGTCGGTCGGCTTGGCCGCGCTGGGCGAGCCGCGCAACCCCTCCCAAGACGCGAGCTGGCTCCGCCCGGCCTTCGAGTTGCTCCGGCAGCGACTCCAAGCCGCGCCGGGCCGGCCGGAGCAGCCGCTGTGCGGAGTGGTGCTGCTGTCCGACGGCGCGGTGAACGATCCGACGCTGCCGAAGAAGGCGGCCCGCAAGCGCATCGTCGAGGAGGCCAAACAGTTCGGCGCGCCGTTCCTATGTTTGCTCGCAGGCGGCGGGGAGGCCAACAAGGACATCGCGCTCAGGCTGGTGAGCCGCGACGCGTTCGCGTTCGTGCGCAACCCGTGGACGGCCGAGGTGGAAGTGCGTGCGCGGGGCTACGCGGGTATGCGGCTGCCGGTGACTTTGCACCAGGGGGGGACGCCAGTGGCCACGAAGGTGGTGGCCGTGGCGAGCGACGATGCGACTGCGCGCGTGCGGCTGACCTTTGCGCCCCGCTGGGCCGGCCAGACGGCGTTCGAGATCTCCACACCCGTGCAAGGCGACGAGTGCCTGGCCGAGAACAATGTGCTGCGCGTGGGCGTGCGGGTGATCCGGGACAAGGTGCGCGTGCTGCACGTGTGCGGCCGCCCCTCGTGGGACATGCGCTTCTTGCGCCGATTCCTCAAGCAGACCCCCAACGTGGATCTGATCTCGTTTTTCATCATGCGCCACGCGAACGAGCAGACGAACGTGCCGCGGAACGAGTTGAGCCTGATCGAATTCCCCACACACAAGCTGTTCACGGAGGAGCTGCGCAGCTTCGACGTGGTGATCCTACAGAATTTCGACTACCGCCCCTACGATACCGGGCCGCTGCGGTTTTACGACTACCTCAAGAACTTGCGAGACTACGTGCGCAAGGACGGAGGCGCGCTCGTCATGGTCGGCGGCGACCTCGCGTTCAGCCGCGGCGGATACGCGGAGAGCCCGCTGGCCGATGTGCTGCCGCTGCGGCTCGACCCCAAGAACGACCGGCTGGACAGGGGCGAGTTCCGGCCCAGGCTGACCTCCGCTGGGCGCACGCACCCGGTGACGCAACTCAGCTTTGATCCCGATGAGAACGCCGCGCTGTGGGCAGGGCTGCCGGCGCTACAGGGCTGCAACGTGACGGCCGGTGCGCGGCCCGGCGCGAGCGTGCTCGCGGTGCATCCGAGCGTGTCAGTGGGAGGCCAGCCTGCGCCGATCATCGCCGCGTACGAGGCTGGCGCCGGCCGCGTGCTCGCGATCGCCGCGGACACGACGTGGCGCTGGAATTTCGTTGCGGTCGGCCAAGGGCAGAGCAACCTCCACTACCTACGCTTTTGGCGAAACGCGCTCCTGTGGCTCACTCGGTCGCCAGACCTCCAGCACGTGCGCGTGTCGACTTCGACCGAAGCGGCCGCGCCAGGCACGAGCGTATCGGCTCGCGTGGACATGCTGGACCACAACTACCAACCCGTGGCCGGGCGAGAGGCGCGTGTGACGGTGACCGGCCCGGGCGGCGGAGAGCCAGTCATGTCGAAGACGGTCGTGACGGATGATCGAGGCCAGGCGCGGGTCAAGTTCGTGGTGGATAGGCCTGGCGTCTACGAAGTTCATGCCATTGAATCCGCCAACGCGTCGCCGGCCGCATCGGCGAACCGCAGAGCAAGTCTTCATGAAGACCAGGCGCAGGTGATCTGCCGATACGAGGGCGACGAGCTTGCAGATGTGCAACCCGACGGGGACTTTATGCAGGCGATGGCAGACGCGACGGGAGGCAGGTTTGGCCGAGTGGTTGATACCAAGCTCAACCCGAGCCGCATCAAGCCAAAGTCAAGGGAGAGGGTGCTTGGGCGCCGCTCTATACGACTGTGGGACAATATCTTATGTCTGGCGATGATCGTGGGGATGCTTTCTGTTGAGTGGTGGCTGAGGCGCAGGAGCGCGTGATGGGGTCTTCTGGTTTGGGATTGTGTTTCCCTCATGAGACATAGTGTCTCACACATGGCATATAGCGCAAGTTGTTTTATTTTACTTACATGCGACTTGCCACGAAAATCTTCCTGACATTCGTGGCTCACAAGTGAGACTCCACGCCCAAGAATGTCTCAAGTTGATCAGATGGTCAACCTCCGGATACCAACGACACATGTGTACACCGAAGTCTTTTTGTTACATGCGTTTGTGATGTTTACTACATGCCTGCCATTGTGCGGCCCACAACATATCCAAATTGGCATCGTTGTTGCTTTAGTGTCGGACGCACTGAGTTCAATGAAGCTCATAAGTCCTTAATACAGCAACAATTTACGAGTCGAGCCGCTCGCCGACATGGGATTTCGAACCAACAGAAACGTTACGGGGCACTCGCCTGCTCGCGCTGAGACGGGGAAGTCTCACAACAAGTTGGGTTCCGGGGAGATGCATCGGGAGGAGACAGACGAGCCTCCGCCTGCTCGCTCGACTGTCCGGCGTCTTGTTCCCTTCTTCCGCCCCTACGCGGGGCTGACTGCAAACGCGATTCTCTGCCTCCTTCTGCTCTCGGCCACCCGTCTGGCCTTGCCTCTGCCGCTGAAGGTGCTCGTGGACAGCGTCTTTCCGGCGCGGGACACCGCATTGCTTTGGGTCGTCGGCGGAGGGCTTTTCTTGGTCGTCATCTTCCGGCAGTTCTTCAGTTTTCTGAGCAGCTACATCGTTCGCTACATCGGCCAGCGCGTGGTCTTCGACTTGCGGCTGAAACTCTTCCGGCACATCCAGCGCCTGTCCATGAGTTTCTACGAGGAGCAGAGCACGGGCCGCATCCTCTCGAGGCTCACGAACGACGTCGCCAGCTTCCGCCAACTCGTGACGAATCAGGCCTTCGGCCTCGTCACCCACGCGTTCATGTTTGTGGCCGTGCTGGCGATCCTCGCGAGCGTGAGTTGGAAACTCTCGCTTGCAGCGCTTGCGTTGTTCCCCCTGCACGTCATGACGCACTTCCTCTTCCACGGCCGCGTGCGTAAGGCGAGCCAGGAATTCCGCGAGAAGCAAGCCGAGATCACAGGCCACACCACGGAGAAGCTGTCTGGCGCGAAGGTCGTCAAATCCTTCACTGCCGAGCATCGAGAGAGCCAGACCTTCGCGCATGAAGCTCGTGAGGCGCTCGGGCTGAACCTGCACATGGGCGTGCTGTCCATGCAATGGAACAGCGCGGCCGGCTTGTGCCAGTTCCTGGGCAAGATCCTCGTGCTCATCTTCGGCGGCACACTCGTCATCAACGGCGAACTCAAGCCCGGCACGTTCATCGCCTGTTACTTCTACACCAACCTGCTCTACCAGCCCATCATGGAGCTGGTGAAGCTTGCCACGCAATTGCCGCCCGCACTCACGGGCGCTGAGCGTGTCTTCGAAATCCTCGACATTCAACCCGACGTGAAGGAGGTGTCTGACCCAGTTGCATTGGACAGGATCGAGGGCCGCGTGGAGTTTCGCGACGTGTGCTTCGCCTATCCCGGCGGCGGCCACGTGCTCCACGACGTGACCTTCTCGGTCGAACCCGGCGAGGTTATCGCATTCGTCGGGCCGAGTGGGTCCGGCAAGTCGACCGTGTCGAATCTGATCGCCCGTTTCTACGACGCCACCCAGGGTCAGGTGCTCGTGGACGGACACGACATTCGTCAGTTGCAGCTTCGGTCTCTCCGAGACCAGATCGGCATCGTCTTCCAAGATCCGTTCCTGTTCAGCGGCACCATCGAAGAGAACATTCGCTACGGCAAGCCCGAAGCGACACGACAGGAAATCATCGCGGCCGCCAAGCAAGCCCACGCGCACGACTTCATCATGGACCTGGCCGACGGGTATGAGACGGAAGTCGGCGAGCCAGGTGGCGGGGGCCGCAGGCCACCCGGGGGCTTAGGTGGCGGGGGCCGCAGGCCACCCGGGGGCTTAGGTGGCGGGGGCCGCAGGCCACCCGGGGGCTTAGGTGGCGGGGGCCACACGCCAGCCGGAGGCAAAGGCACGAAGCTCTCCGGCGGCCAACGACAACGCATCGCCATTGCCCGAGCAATCCTGCGCGACCCGCGCATCCTCATCCTCGACGAGGCCACGTCCGCACTCGACACGGCCGCGGAGGCGGAGGTGCAAGCCGCGCTGGATTGTCTCATGAAGGGCCGCACCACGTTCGTCATCGCCCACCGGCCGTCCACCACCAGAAATGCGGACAAGATCGTCGTGCTCAAAGACGGCCACATCGCTCAAGTCGGTCGCCACGACGAACTGGCCAAGCAGCCCGGCCTCTATCGACAACTCTACAAGCCCCAACTCACACGCCGAAAACGAGTCGCATAAGGAGCGCTCCACATGTCTGGTTCACGCGTCGTTCGAAAGTTCATGCTCATACGTTTGGTCACGATCAGTGGCCTTCTCTTTCTCGCCGGTGTAGTCGCGCTGCTCTTCTTCGCAAAGATGGAGGAGCAGGTGGTCGCATACGGCACGGTGGAGCCGCAAGACGCGGCTGAAATCCGCGGCAAGCGGTCCACCATCATCTCATCGATCGCGGTCGAGACCGGCCAAGTCGTCGCGAAGGGCGATACGCTCTTCAAGACGAGTTCCACGACCGCACGCAACGAGCTGGCTCGCACGCAGGACAAGCTCGAAAAGGCCAAGGCCAGCCTCGCGGTGCAAAAGGCGCAGCTTGAGCGCCTCAAGAAGGACCCCCTCCCAGAGAAGCTCCGCTTCGCTGACCAGGAGATGCAGTATGCCCACCGCGCGCTCGAATTCGCCCAGCGCGAGGTCGAGCGTATGCAGGAGCTGTCCAAGGACGGCCTCACGTCGCAGGCGCAGATGGACACGGCATTGGCCAGGTGCGAAGCCGCAAAGAATCAGTATTCCATGGCCAAGCGCCGGTTCGACCTCGTGCAGGCCGGCCTCCAAGACTCCATCGTCAAGGAAGCTGAAGCCAAGGTTGCGCTCATGGAGCGCGAGATCGTCAATCTCGACAACGAGGTCGCCCGGTGGCAGAAGGAAGTGGAAAAGTGCACCTTCAAGGCGCCCGTGGCCGGCCAGGTTGTGGCGGTGTACAAGAAGGAAGGCGAGAGCGTCATGCCGGGCGAATTGCTCGTGACCATCTCGCAGACCAACCGCACGCAACTCAAGCTCATGGTAAACGAAGCGGACGTGTACAAGGTTGGCCTTGGCCAACTGGCGCACATCTACAGCTCGGTCTACTCGTACCGCAAGTACGGCACGTGCGAGGGCGAGGTGGCCGAAGTCGCCCAGTACGCCGATGGTGCGAACGGCAAGCCCAAGTATGAGGTCACCGTGTCGGTGACCGACGCGCCCTTCCCGCTGCTGCTCGGCTCCAGCGCACAAGCGCGTATCGTCGTATCTCGCCGCGGCATCTTGGACATGCTCCTCGACCGCGGCTAGCCCGCATTTCTCACCAGCCCGGGATAGAAGTGTCGGAAAAGTCGCCGTCTGAAAACCTGACCGGCCCAGGCGGACGCGTGGGTTGAGCAACAGCCTGCGCGCGTCGAATGGGAGGGCTGGCCCTTCGGGCGAGCCCAGTCGGGCGCCACGCCACAACCAACTGTCCCCCTCCCCGGGACCGCTATCCGAGATGGCCCGACGAGTTCGCTCGTCGGGCTTTTTCTTGTTCTTGTGAGACCTCCCCCGTGTGCAGCATGTCGAGCATATGAGCGCACACGAAAGCATATCATTCTGAGCCCTCCCTTTTCGCACCCACTCGCCACGAGCAATGGGGCGCAGTGATACATGACCCATGGTGGATAGTCCGGCGGCAGACTGGTGTCATTGTGACATGCCATGTTGGCACCTGCCATGATCGATACAGACTTCTACAATCATGTAAATTGCTGAAAACACACGACTTGATGCCAAGTGCTTGATTGGCACACACGTTGCTTTTGCCGTCTCGGCGACAGTCGCTACTTCGTTGTGCTCTGGCAGTGTGGCCAGAGTCAAATCGCTCATCCAAGAGAGGAGGTGAACGAATCATGCTATGGTCTACCCCGAGACTCAGTATGTGGAACTGGAACCCGTGGCGTGAGATGCGCCGCCTTCAGGACGAGATGAACCGGCTCTTCGAAGGCTACGCACCCCGCGCGCGGCGGGTCGAGTTCCCCCCTCTGAACATGCGAGCCAACCAGGAAACCATCCTGGTGACTTGTGAACTCCCTGGCGTCGAAGCCGAGAACATCAACGTGTCTGTGCAAGACGACATGCTCACGCTCAGTTGCGAGCGGCCGCGCGAGGAGCTGGCGGAAGGCGAACGCCTGCATCGCGAGGAGCGCCCTCACGGCCAGTTCACCCGCTCGATCTCCCTGCCGTACCGCGTGAGCGGCGACGACGTGGACGCGAGCTACCACAACGGTGTGCTGTGCGTCCGACTGAGCCGTGTGGCGGAAGACAAGCCGAAACAGATCGAAGTCAAGACGGCCTAAACGGCCACCTCATGACAGAGAGGAGGTGAATGACCCATGTCTGAGAATACCCCCCAAGACACGGCATTGCAGAAACGCGAAGCCGAGGCGCAGGCTGCCGAGCGCACGCACACGCGTCCTACCTATGTCCCCCTCGCAGACATCTGCGAGCGCGAAGACGCGGTGCTCATCACGCTCGATATGCCTGGCGCGGACGAGAAGACGCTCGACATTCGGTACGAGAACCAGGTGTTGACCATTCGTGCCGAGGCCGAGAGCCAAGAAGAAAAGGACCTGACGCTGGTCTACTCAGAGTACGGCGTCGGCGACTACGAGCGCGCGTTCACGCTGGCCGACACCATTGACATCGACAAGGCGGAGGCCGCGTATACCAACGGCGTGCTCAAGCTCACGCTGCCCAAGGCCGAGGGCGCAAAGCCGAAGCGCATCGCGGTCAACGCGGCATAGGCGCCGCGACAACGGCGCGTTTGAGAAACCTCACGGATTCCATGGAAGGAGGTGAAACCTCATGGCTCTGCGAGATCTGATCCCCTGGCGGAAGTCTGAGATGGCTCCTGCCAAGCACGAGTACTCGCTTGGCGAACTGCATCGCGAGATGAACCGCCTGTTCGACGAGTTCTTCCGGGCGTCCAGTTTCGAGTGGCCGGCCCTCAATGAGTGGCCGGCCGGCGACCTTGCCCCGCGGCTGGACGTGAGCGAAGACGACAAGGCTGTCCGAATCAGCGCCGAGTTGCCAGGCGTGGATGAGAAGGACATCCAGATCACGCTCACGGACAAAGCGCTAACGCTGACAGGCGAGAAGAAGGAAGCACACGAGGACAAGGGCAAGCACTTCTACCGCAGCGAACGATCCTACGGCATGTTCCGCAGGGTCATCCCCCTGCCCGCTGAGGTGGACGAAGAGAAGGTGGAGGCCAAGTTCAAGCACGGTGTGCTCAAGATTACGCTGCCCAAAGTGGAGGGCGCAGAAGGGCGCCGGAAGCGTATCGAGGTGAAGACAAGCTAACGGGCCCACGATCGACCCCACGCGGGAAGCTGGCCGCAATCGCGCGGCCGGGCCTCCCGCGTGGCTCTTTTTGTGTACCCAGCGCGCCTCGGCCATTCTCCATCAGCCCTGGCCACACCTGTATGCCCCTTCCTAGCCGCGACGACTTCCGTGAGATCGCTGAACCTGTGAACCGGTTATCGGTCGGGGGGGGGCGGCTTTCGAGTCCCGACGGGGATGGAGCTGCTCGGCCAGCCGACGGACACCGAGAACACACAACCAAGAACAGACGGGGGCCAGAAAGCGACGCCACGCGCGTACACTTGCAGTGAACCTTCTGAGCCCCGGCAGCGTTTCATCACAAGAGGGATGCCGTTCCTCTGCCACCAGCGCGCCACACACGCCCGCGGCCGCGGTAGACCGCCAGACGCGTGTTGACATGACCGCAGGAATCGCCGAAACTTGGCCATGGGCTTGCACGCCACCGGGCAGAGCGCGCTCTCACGAGCGCGCTACAAGCGCACGCATTCCGCTCGTAGCACGCACGTCAGTGCGTTCCGCCCTGGGCCTTGCACGCCACCGGCCAGAGACGCTCTTACGAGCGCGCCACGAACGCGGCGTTTGGATTCGGTTGACACTCACTCACGAAGCCCCCGCCATCTGAAGTCGTCCCTAACCACAACCATGGAGCATCTCATGCGACGCTACACCATTCTTGCCGCCGCTCTGCTGCTGGCCGCGCCAGCCATTGCCGGAGAGATCGGCTTCATCGAAGACTTCGCGCTGGCCACGGACCGCGCGGAAGCGCTCAAGCAGCTTATCCCCGGCACGGAGGATTATTACTACTACCACTGCCTCTACTACCAGCAGCAGGGAAAAAACGACGAGGTGGACAAGCTACTGAAGCTCTGGATCAAGCGTTACGGACGCACGTCACGCGTGCAGGAGATCGAGAACCGCCGCGCCCTGTTGCTCTACGAGCGCGACCCGCGCGGCTCGCTCGAGTACATCCGCCGGCAACTCGGCCTCGTGTTCAACCACCGGCGCAAGATCATGGGCGAAAAGCCCAAGCTGCCCACGCGGCTGGACCCGAAGCTCATCAGCGTGGGCACACTCACCCGCCGCGCGCTGTCCCTGCACCCGCGCACGCTCGACGGGTTCGAGCCGCGCGCGCTCGATTGGGTCATTGACTTGCGGCTCAGCCCGGACCGGCGCCGGCATCTGCTGCGCCGGCTCACTCGGCCCGACTACGCGAACCTGCCCCAACTCGTGGTCGCCGATCTGAACGAGCGCGGCAGCCGCGGCTTCGGGTCCATGAACATCCACCGCCTCCTGCTGCGCAGCCAGCTCGACGAATGCGTGCGCCTCAAGGGCGATCTGCTCAACCAGAGAAACTTCGTCAACATCTACCTCACCAAGCTCTGGCCCAATCCGGACGACGACTGGCGCACCGACGCGGCCGTGCGGGAGGCGTACCTCAGCCGCCTGTGGGAGTTCGTGTCGCAGCTCCAGCCCGTGCACAACTCGCTCAAGGCGCACGTGCTCTACCACCGGCTCGTGCACGACCGCAAGAAGGGCATCTACGACAAGAGCCGCTTCATGGCCTACATCAAGCTCCCCCGCAACGTGCGTTATATGAACAGCGACTACATGCGGCGCTACGACGTGCGGCGCTACCCGGCGAACCTGCGGGCCAACTACCAAGCCCAGACCCTGCTCCCCCGCGTGGGCAACGACGAGCCGCTCGTGCGCAGCTACCTGCTGCATTATTTCGAGACCGAAACGAGCTACCGCGCGTACGCGCCCTACATCGACGACACCTACCTGCAGGCGCTGTTCGCAGAAGCCAAGATCGTCAACGGCATCGGCGACATGGAGCGTTGGTACGCCATGCTGCCTCCAGCCAAATACCAGGCGCTCAAGGAGCGCGTGGACATCGACTTCGCGCCCACGAACAAGACGCTCTTCGCGGTCGAAGACCCGGTCACGCTCGACGTGTACGTGAAAAACGTCAAAACGCTCATCGTCAAGGTCTTCGAGATCAACACGCTCAACTACTACCGCACCTCCGGCGAGCCCCTCAACACCGGCATCAACCTCGACGGCCTCGTGGCCAACAAGGAGACGGTTTACACCTATACCGAGCCGCCGCTGCGTCGAGTCAAGCGCACGTTCCGGTTCCCATCGCTCTCCAAACGCGGCGCGTACATCATCGAGTTCATCGGCTCGGGGCGCAGCAGCCGCGCGCTCATACGCAAGGGCCGGCTCCAGTTCCTCGAGCGCACCGGCTCCGCGGGCCACGTGTTCACCGTGCTCGACGAGCAGAACCGCAAACTGAAGGACGCCACGCTCTGGCTCTCAGGCCACGAATACAAGCCGGACGAGGACGGCTACATCACCGTGCCCTTCACGAACAAGCCCGGTCGGCAGCCGATCATCCTCGTGCACCAGGGCTTCGCATCGCTCGACTACTTCAACCACCAGGCCGAGCAATATCGCCTCGTGGCCGGCATCCACGTGGACCGCGAGGAGTTGCTCAAGCGCAAGAAGGCTCGCGTGATCGTGCGCCCGCGGCTGACCGTCAACCGCTCGCCGGTGTCCGTGTCGCTCATCGAAGAACCCACGCTCGTCATCACGTCGGTCGACCGCGAGGGCGTGAGCACCACGAAGGAAGTGAAGGACTTCAAGCTCTACGAGGACCGTGAGTCCGTGTACGAATTCCAGGTGCCGGAGGGCCTGTCGAGCATCAGCTTCACGCTTAAGGGCAAGGTGGAAAGCCTGAGCCAGGGCAAGAAGATCG
>JAJRTI010000107.1 GCA_024278415.1 Planctomycetota bacterium
CGGCAAGTTGGATCGCATAAGGACTTGTCCTTGGCATGAAGGCCTCCATCCGTGGGACTGGCGATGGGGTTCAACATACCATCCTGGCGTGTCAAGGACAAGCACAAATACGTCAGCGTAATTGCGAATGGAAGTACTTAGCCATTCGCGGTGCGAAGCAGCGCGTGGTCAGCGCATCTACGCTAGCACAAGCTCCGGCCGCGAAGGGCGAAGGCGGGACGACACTACCACCCCAGCCTGGTCGCGCGGCGACGAGCCGCCAGAAGCAACGCTCCAGCCAGACCTCTAAAGGAGGGCCCGCCCGCGCCCTGCGCATCGGCGATTGGCCCCAGTGGTGCGGCGGCGCAGATCGCAACATGATCAGCGACCAGAAGGGCTTGCCGGATCACTTCGACAACGTCACGAAGGATAAGACAGCAGGCTTGACCAACGTTAAATGGGTGTTCCGGTTGGGCCGTCCTTTGACCATGGGAAGCCCCGTCATCTCCGGCGGCAAAGCGTTTGTCGGCGGGACCGACGGAGACCGCGATCTGGGCGCGTTGTGGTGCGTCAGGGAAGCTGATGGCAAGCTCCTATGGCGAATGCGATCACCCTACATCAGGTCGCTCTACAACACTCACTCGTATGGTATCTGCGCCACATCAACGGTAGAAGGCGACCGCGTTTACCTGCTCGGCCATCTAGGCGGCGTGCTCTGTCTCGACGCCAATGGCCTGGCGAACGGCAATCAAGGTCCCTTCCGCGATGAAGCACAGTATTTCGCGGCCGGCCGCAAGTGTGTGAAGTCAGAGATTGCGCCAGACGGCTCACGAATTCTCGAATGTACGCCAGGCACGCCCGCTGTCCTGGGGCCGTTGGACGCGGACATCCTCTGGAGATTCGACATGCTGCGTGAGGTCAACTGTTGGCCGTATAACGCCCTCAATGCGGCGATCGTGATCCGAGGCCGCTATGCGTACGTGCCTACGTGCTCGACGATCAGCGGCGTTGGGGACGGCTCCCGCAGGCTCATTAATCCGTGGAAGAAGAAGTACCACAAGGCCACCTATGATTCGCCCAGCATCATCGTGTTGGACAAGAACACGGGCGAACTTGTGGCCAGGACGGTGGAAGACATCTTCGATCAGACCTTTCATGGCGCCCACGCCTCCCCGGCCCTGGGAACGGTCAACGGGCGGGAGCTGCTCGTGTACGGCGGCGGCAACGGAACCTGTTACGCGTTCGACCCCAACTTCAAACCTGGCCGCCACGGCAAGCTCGGAGTACTCAAACTGGTCTGGAAGTTCGACTGTTTAGACCCCGCCACGTTTCCGTCTGGTCTCAAGATCGGCCAACTTGATCGGGCTGAGACGATCGCGACGCCTGTCATATTCAACGACCGAGTTTACACCGCTATTGGCAATGACCTGAACGATAGCGGGCCAAGCGCCAAGCTCGGCAGGCTCGTGTGTATCGATGCCACGCAGAGCGGCGACATCAGCCGCACCGGGTGCATCTGGTCATTTGATGCGGTGCGCTCCACGAGTTCCACAGTCGCGATCAGCGACGGGCTGTTATATACCGCTGACGCGAGCGGCATGATCTACTGCCTCAACGCCGATACCGGCAAGCTCTACTGGACTCATAAGACCCGCACTATATGGAGTTCGCCCTTGATAGCAGATGGCAAGGTGTATGTCGGCGTACACCATGGTGGGCTTCTTGTGTTCGCCCATAGCAAGGAAAAGAAACTCCTATCCCACAACATGGGACGCGAGGACATCGTCGCCTCGCCAGCCGTCGCCAACGGCGTGCTCTACGTGGCGTCACAGAAGTACCTGTATGCGTTGCAAGCGGGCCAAACAGGCGGCTTGGTGGCGCCATCCAATGATGATGCCTCTCACAAGGAGGATTCACATGATTTACGCAAGTAGGACGACAGCGCTTCACCTGGCGGGATTGGCGATCTTGGGCGTCGCCGTTTTTTGGCCCGTTCTTAGTGCTGAAAGGTATATCGGCGGCGTGGAAGCCGTCCATGCCGAGATGGCCCGGGAAATGGTTGAGGCGGGCGACTACATTGTGCCGCGAAGGTGCGGGGTTCCATTCACAGAGAAGCCGCCGCTGTTCAACGACATGGTGGCGTTGCTCTTTCGGTTGAGCAGAACTTCGGATATCGCCTTGGCGCGCATTCCCAGCGCGCTGGCCGCGTTGGCGACGGCGTTGGCGATTTACCTGCTAGGCCGGCGGTGGTACGGGGCGGACGCGGGCCTGTGGTCGGCCGCCATCTGGGTCACGTTCCCCCTCGTGATCAAATGGGCGTGCGTCGCTCGAGGCGACATGCTGCTCGCCTGCCTAATCTTATGGGCCATTCTGCTCGCAGATTTCTCGTGCGCATCCAAGGGCCGCGCGTGGGCCTGGTGGTGCGGGTCCGGCCTCGTTTTGGGCGGGGCGGTTCTCGCCAAAGGCGAACAGGCGTTCTTCTTCTATGCCCTGGCGGTGGCCGCCATCCACAGAACGCGATGTGGCCGTTGGCGGCCACCTCTTCGCTGGATGGCGGCCGCGGGAGCGATCGCCCTCATGCCTGCCTGTGCTTGGGCCATGGCTGTTGAACTGCGCAACCCCGGACACGTGGCCGCTTTCGCGCGCTATCACCTGACGCAGGGGTTCACGGAACATCCGAAACGCTGGTATCTGTACGCGGATCGCCTCTTCGCTTTGACCTTGCCATGGAGCCTGTTCGCGCTGGGCGCAGTGCTTCAAGCGGCGAAGCGCCTCTGGCGGAAAGGCTTCGATATGGACGCCATTCCGCTCGTCGTGTTGGCGGTCGGGCTGGCGTGCATGACGCTTGTGCCGAACAAGCGCGCGCACTATCTGCTGCCGATTCTGCCATTCTGGGCGCTGCTGCTCGGAACGTTCATTGCACAGGCGACGAAGGGCGAACGAGAGCCAACCCACGCGGCCTGTATAGAATCAGGAGTCACGGCATGAAGCCGAACTGGACATTTCGGTGGCCCCTATGCGCCGGGCTCGCAGGGGCGATTGGTGGCGCCATTGTTCTCCCGTTCGTCGCGTTCCGCCAGGCCCAGCAGCCGATGTTCTGGGTCGGGGCCGCGGCCCTCGCGCTGATGGGATGCGGCGGCCTGGGGCTCGCCGCGTGCGCGAGAGGGCGAATGGGGTTGGCCGCGGCCGCGCTGGTGGCCGCGTGCGCGATGGGCATGAGCACGGCGTTCCGCATCGGCCGCCGGCTGACCCCAGAAGTCGCTGTGGCGAACGCGATCGCCCGGCTCGCACCGCGTGACGCTCCGTTGGCTGAATATGAGTGCCCAGAGTGCATTCTCTACCTGAAACTCGACCGTCTGGTGATATTTTTGCACAGCCTCGATGCGGTCCGCGAGTATCTGAACAAGCCTGGCCCGCGGCATTTGCTCGTTCGCCACGACTTGGTGGACGGGGTGACGCCTTTGGCGCCAGAGGAAGCCGTTGTGCTCGGCTCTTGGCCGGTGGGGAATCGAGGCACACGCGTGGACTTGTTGATGTGGGGCGCGGCTCCGGCCCATTTGCGCGCACGCCGTCCGGCCGTCGAGGACGGCCTTGGCGAGGTGTGGTGCACGGCCCCTGCCCACCTGCGCGTTCGGCCGGAGCGGTGACCCCATGACTCGCAGGACCGGCCGCGCCTGGAACTGAGTTGACGCTCCGCGTGGCCCGCCGTATCTTCTATCTGTCCCCCGAAGCGAAATGTCCGTGCTTGCCTAGGAGACGCGCCCATGCGCATTCTTGTCGTGGAAGACCAAAAGCGAGTCGCTAAGTTTATCGCGAAAGGTTTTCGTGAAGAATCGTACGGCGTGGACGTGGTGCACGATGGCGAAGAGGCGGTCTTCATGGCGCGGAGTGTGGGCTACGACGCGATCGTGTTGGACCTGATGCTGCCCCAGAAGGACGGCATGACCGCGCTGCGAGAGATGCGCGGGCGCGGCGTGCGCGCGCCGGTCATCATCCTCACCGCGAAGGGCGACGTGCAAGACCGCATCGACGGCCTGAACGCCGGCGCGGACGACTACCTGCCCAAGCCCTTCGCGTTTGGGGAGCTGTTGGCGCGGGTGCGGGCGCTCATGCGCCGCGGCGGGCCCCAAGAAGACCCGACGCTCGAACTCGACGACCTCGTGCTGGATCCGGCCCGGCGCCAAGTGCGCCGCGCCGGCAAGGCCGTCGACCTGACGGCCAAGGAATTCGCCGTGCTCGAATACCTGCTGCGGAACAAGAATCGCGTCGTGACGCGCACGAGCATCATCGAACACGTGTGGGACATCCACTTCGACACGGGCACGAACATCGTCGACGTTTACGTTCGGCGTCTGCGCTCCAAGATCGACGACGATTTCGACCGCAAGCTGATCCACACGATCCGGGGCGTCGGCTATACCATGAAGGATGCGCCATGAAACGGTTTTCGCTGCGCGCCGCGTTGATGGCTTGGTACAGCGCGATTCTGTGCGTGGTCCTGGTCGCCGTGGCGGTGGGCGTCTATGTTTTCCTGAAAGAAGAGTTTCAGGAAGAGAGAGAAAACCGGCTCCGCCAAGAGGCGCAAGAAACGCTGCAGATGCTGGACGAGTTCCGGCAGGATGGCCAGGGAAAGGGCGCAGCGTCCATAGACGACTTTATTGCAGCGGGCCTCGCGGAGGAGTTGGGGGAGCGGTTTGCGTACTTGGTTCACCCCTTGAGCGTGCGGGTGCTCAATGCGCAGGGCGGCGTAATGTTTGAGCGCGGCGACATGCCGCCGTCGCTGTGGCGCCGCGGGGAGAACGCCTCGCGTATCGCCGACGGGGAGGTGGTGCTGTCTTCGAGCGGCCGCTTTCTCGTGGCCGTCGGGCGCAGCGGTCCCTACCGCGTGGTGTTGAGCGCGGCCGAAGGGGAGATGCACGAGTTGCTCGCCGATTTGCGCCGGGCGTTTTACTGGATCACGCCGCTCGCCGTCTGCGTGGCGGTCCTTGGCGGGTATCTGATTTCCCTGCGCGTGCTGCGCCCCGTGCGAGGTGTTGTGTCCATGGTGAAGGAGATTCGATCGCAAGACCTCGGCCGCCGCTTGCCCGAGCGGGACGTCCCCGATGAGATCAGCCTGTTGACTCGGGCGTTCAATGATCTGTTGGACAATCTTGAGCAGTCCTTCGACAGGATCAAGCAGTTCAGCCTCAACGCGTCGCACGAGTTGCGGACTCCGCTGACCGCGATGCGCGGGCAGTTGGAGGTCGCGCTGCGTTCGGAGCGCGCCGTGGAGGAGTATCAGGCGATTCTAGCTGACGCGGTTGAGGAGATCGCTCGATTGTCGAAAGTGATTGACAACCTGCTGCTGCTTGCGCAAGCGGACAACGACGCGCTGCCGCTGGAGCGAAACGCCGTGGCCCTTGAGGAGCTGATCGAGGATGTGGCCGAGCAGGCGTTGGTCTTGGCGGCGGAGAAGGGCTTAGCGCTGCGCTTCGAGCGTGCGGCGTCGCCGTGGGTCAATGGCGACCCGCACTTGCTCAAGCAGGTGTTTCTAAACTTGCTGAGCAACGCCGTGAAATTCACGCCGCCGGACGGCGCGATCACCGTTCGCTTGGAGGAGGAACCCGGCTGGGCACGCGTCGAGGTGAGGGATACGGGCGTGGGCATGGACCCGGACGCGGTTTTGCGCGTGTTCGATCGCTTTTATCGAGCGGACCCCCAAGCATCGGCTGGATTGGGTCTGGGCTTAGCGATTGCCCGCGCGATTGTGCAGGCGCACGGCGGACAGATCGAAGTCCACAGCGCGCTTGGGGGCGGAAGCGCCTTCTCGGTCAAGTTGCCCGTGGCGGATGCGCCTGGGGGCGAGACAGCGGAGTGACAGAACCCTCGGGAGCCGCCGTCCTCCAGTACGACATGCACCGCCTCACGCCACCGCCTTGTCTTGGTAGAAAGGCGAGGGCAGCGTCGGATACACGCGATAGACGTGGCGGTACACTTCTTCCGCCTTGGCCTGCACGTCGTCTTCCGTGTAATGGCCTGTTGGCAGGCCGGTAGCATCGGCCCAGAGGAAATCATGGATGGCCTGTCGGACCGCGTCGCGGGTGGCTTCTTTGTCCTGCCAATGATCGATGCGCAATTTCTCGGCCTTCAGGGTCTCCAAAAGGTTGACAGCCACTTCTTTGATCCGCTTGGTCTCGTTCGGTGACAGGTCGGACTTGTTCAGAAGGTCGAACACGGCCAGCGACTCCTCGTCGAGCCCTTCCCGGATGGCCCGCGTCTCCTCTTCATCCAATTCGTTCATGAAGCGCAGCAGTTCCTCGAATGTCTTCTCGATGGTTACGCGGTCCTTTTCCCGGTTGTACGCGGCCACGATCTCTTCGTAGTGACGTTGAAAATCCGTGCGCAACGGGTTCTGCTCCAGCAGGCGCTGAAGCCGTTTCTCGATGGCCGCCTTGAGGCACTGTACGGTGGTTCGCTTCGCTGGGGTTCGTTCAAACTCTTTCCGCAGACGGTCGCAGTCGATCTTGCTGATATCGAAAGGCTCAGCCTCTTCTTCGCTCACGTTCTCCGGCTGCGTCTCGATGGCTTGATCGACGATCTCATGGAGCTGCTGGATGATGTGGCTGATGTCGGCGCGCTCGCGGTCCTGCTGGAGGCTCCTGTAAATGATGTCGATCGCATCGCGGTCGGCCCGATACGCGTTCACGCCCTGCACGTTGATGCACGCCTTGAACTTCTTGAACACCTCCCGGCACATGATCTCGAATCGCTTGCGCGTCTCGTCGTTCTCATTGGCGGCCTCCTTGCAGGCCACGATAGC
>JAJRTI010000108.1 GCA_024278415.1 Planctomycetota bacterium
AAGGAGGCGCTCGAACACCCGGACAACAGCGCATGCCTCTCCAACTTCCGCGTCGCGGCGGGCCTCGAAGAGGGCCAACACCGCGGCACGAATTGGAGCGACGGAGACTGCTACAAGTGGATCGAAGCCATGGCGCACGTGTACGCGATCACGGGCGACGCCAAACTCAACCGGGAGATGGACTACTGGATCGACCTCATCGCCAAGTCACAAGCGGACGATGGATACATCTGCACGCAGACGCAACTCGACCCGGAGAAGGAGCGGTGGGGCCAAACCCTATTCCACGAGCTGTACAACATGGGCCATCTCATGACCGCCGCGTGCGTGCACCGGCGCGCAACCGGCAAGGACACGTTCGTGGCCGTGGCGCGCAAGCTGGCCGACTACCTCTACGGCCTCTTCTCGCCTCGGCCCCCGGAACTGGCCAACTTCGGCTGGAACCCGTCGAACATCATGGGCCTGGCCGACCTCTACCGCGTGACCGGCGAGCGCCGCTATCTGGAGTTGGCGGACATCTTCGTGACCCTGCGCGGCTCCAAGCCCAAGCAGGGCCGGGGCCGGCAGGGGGCGGGCGACACCGACGGCACGGACCAGAACCAAGACCGCGTCCCGCTGCGCAACGAGGACCACGCAGTGGGCCACGCGGTGACCGCAACCTACCTCTACGCGGGCGCGGCAGACGTGTACGCGGAGACCGGCGAAGACGCACTCCTCGCGGCGCTGAAGCGCATCTGGCACAACATGACGACCCGGCGCATGTACGTGACCGGCGCGGTCGGCGCATACCACCACGGCGTGTCGGACCGGTGCGACAAGGTGCACGAAGCGTTCGGCCGCGACTTCGAGTTGCCAAACCAGAGCGCGTACAACGAAACCTGCGCGAACATCGGCAACGCGATGTGGAACCTCCGCTTGCTCCACTGCACCGGCGAAGCCAAGTTCGCTGACGTGATGGAGCAGGTGCTCTACAACAGCGCGCTGTCGCCCATGGACCTAGACGGCACGCGCTTCTGCTACACCAACCCCCTCGCGCGCAACGCCGAACAAGCCATGCTCAGCAACGACACGCCTGAGCGCTGGCCGACCCACCATTGCTACTGCTGCCCCCCGCAAGTCGCGCGCACGCTCGCCAGCGTCCACGAGTGGGCATACAGCACGTCCGACGAAGGCTTGTGGGTGCACCTCTACGGCAGCAACACCTTCGACGCCGAATTGCCTGGCAAGGGCCGCGTGCAACTCACCCAAGAGACGAACTACCCCTGGGACGGCGGCGTGAAGCTCACGATCAACGAGGCGCCAAGTCAGGCGTTCGCGATCATGCTGCGCGTGCCAGGCTGGGCGGACGAAGCTGGGATCTCGGTCAATGGCGACCGCGCCGGCATCGCCGCACTGCCGGGCACGTACGCGTCATTGGAGCGCCAGTGGAAGGCGGGAGACGAGATTGTGCTGGACATGCCCCTGCGCCCGCGGCTGATCCAAGCCCACCCCGACGTCGAGTCCGCGCACAACCATGTCGCGGTCATGCGCGGGCCGATCGTGTACTGCTTGGAGTCCGTGGACCTGCCCGACGACGTCGCGATCCACGAGGTGCACGTGCCGCGCGGCGCCAAGCTCAGGGCGAAACACGAGCCCGAGTTGCTCGCGGGCGTTACCGTGCTCGAAGGCGAAGCGACTTATGTTCCCCCAGCCGATTGGGAAGGCAAGCTCTACCAAGAGGCGCCATGCGCCCCGCCGCGGCCGCTTGCGATCCGCCTGATCCCCTACTACGCGTGGCTCAACCGCGGCCGGTGCGACATGCGTGTCTGGCTGCCGTTGATATGAGCAGCGCCGTGGTCCATAGGAAGGAGCCGCCCATGATCACCATTGCCGCGTTCCAAGGGCCGATCGCATTCGGAGACCCGGAAGCCAACCTCGCCACCATCGAGACCGCACTCCAAGAAGCCGAAGCGGCCGGGTGTAGCATCGTCTGCTTCCCGGAGACGTTCCTGCATGGCTATTTCCCCAGCGAGGAGCGCGCGCGGGCGAACGCGGTGTCGCTGGACGGGCCGTTCTTCCAAGACATCCTCAAGCGCCTCGCCAAGTATGACGCGACGATCCTCTTTGGCCTGAACGAGCTGCGCGGAGGCGACCTCTACAACACGCAAGTCGTGATCGAGAAGGGCCGTCTCTTGGGCCGATACTCGAAGAACTACCTGGTCTACAACTACTTCCAGCGCGGGCACGAGTTCCCAGTCTTCTCGCGCGACGGCGTGAAGTTCGGCATCGTCATCTGCGCGGACTCGTCGTTCAGTGAGCCGGCTCGGATCTTGGCCATGCGCGGCGCACAGATCATCTTCTCGCCCCATTTCAACTACATCGGCTACGACGGGCTCGACGACCACACGTACCGCGTGCGCCACCACCACATCGCGCTCGCGGTGAAGAACGACGTATACGTGGTGAAAGCGAACGTGGTCGTGCCAGAGAGCAACGGCTTCCCGATCTTCGACCGGCGCGGTGTGGGCGTAGGCGACTCGTTCATCCTGAATCGCCGCGGCCGGCCCATGGCCGAAGCCGGGCTGTGTACGGAGACGCTGCTCGTCCATCCCATCCCCAAGAATGATCTCGCCGGCGACAAGCGGCCCTTCCATCGCACGAGCAAGTCCATCGCCGACACGCTGGCCGCGGAGTACGCCAAGTTCGCCGGCGAGTAGCATTCCAGTGGACCGGAGCCTGCTTCGATAGGACGGCTCACTATCCCAGCGCGTTCACGTAGTCCTCGCTCTTCCACACGCGCTCGCCGAGGATCTCGCTCAGCGGATCGCCGTCTTCCGCGGACATGCCCAGATGGAGGTGGCGCCGGAAGCCCTCAGCGTATTTGAAGCCGGCGCCCGTGGCCATGCTGGCGACCTGTTCGCAGATGGACTCCATGGTGTGGATGTACGAGTCCTGCCCCTGGCTCACGTCGAGCCAATTCTTCTGGCTCTTGTGCTCCCGCAACATGTCTCCCTTGAGCCCGATCTTGTCGCTCACGTCCACGATCAGCTCCGGCGCCACGAGCTGGCGCATGCCGTCGCGGTTGCCGTAGGGGTTGGCGTGGTACACGAACACGTCGTCGCCGTAGGGGGCGAGCGGGGGATCGCTGGCCCAGTTCATCATGCCGCGGCAGAAGCACGCGCTCACGATGAGGCGGGACGAGTTGGTGTGGTCCTCCATGTAGTCGTTGGGCGAGGGCGCGAGCACGATGGTGGGTTTGACCTCGCGCACGATCGCGGTCACTTTTCGCAGCGTGGGCTCGTCGTAGAAAATCTCGATGTCGTTCACGAGGCCGGGGTGGTAGACCCCGCCCATGACCTCCGCGGCGGCCGTGGCTTCGCCGCGGCGGATGCGGATGATCTCCTCCGCGGTGTATTCGGCCGTGCCGCACGAGCCATTGGCCACGGTGAGGATGTGCGGCTCATACCCGGCGTCCTTGAGCAGCGCGAGCGTGCCGGCGGACATGAACTCCACGTCGTCCGGGTGGGCTCCAACGGCGAGGGCGGTTTTCTGCGCCATGTCTCCTACGACTCCTCAGTTGAAGATGTCACTAACTTTGCAGGCAAAGCCTGGCAGCACGTCGCCGCCGTCCAAGCTGTCGTCGTTGCTGAGAACGACGACGTGCTCGCTCCCCTCGTACACGTGGACCTGGCGGTTCCTCCCGTCAATGATCCAGACGACGGGCACTCCGAACTCTACGTACTCGCCGACTTTCGTTTGGATCTGAGTCCATGTGTCGCGCGGGGACACCACTTCCACGACTAGGTCAGGCGTCACTTCGAGGAATCCTTCTGGGATCTCGTCGGGTGAGAGCCGGTAGCGGTTCACAAACATGGCGTCCGGCGCCCGCACCGTGTCGGGATCGCGCTTGAGAATGACGCCCGTTTCCGCGCCAAAGAGGGTGCCGAGTTGCTGGGAACGGACGAAATCGCCCAATAGGAGCGAGATGCTGGAGACAATATGGCCATGCTGTGCGCCGGCCGGTGTCATCTCTCGGACCTCCCCTCCAATGAGTTCGCAAGGCCCGACATCGCCCATATCGAGCAACGCTTCGGCGGTGACGGGGGCTGTGGCGAGGGCCATGGTAGTGGGCATATCTTCGTCCTCGTGTCGGTTCGCTTTCGCGGCGAGGCTGGCTGACTGGATCTCGATTATAGCCCACGCGCTGGCAGTGCGCAATGAGACCTGCATCTCGCCGACCAAGCCCTGGCGGCCTCGGCTACACGGCCTCCGCTGGCATCGCGCCCAACCGCAACACGTGCGCGTCGGGCCATTGGAGGCAGCGCCGGTCGTGGGTGAAGACGATGACCTGGTGCGTCTGCCGCACCGCGTCGAGCACGCGGCGCGCCGCGTCCACGCGGCTGTCGTCGAAGTTCACGAACGGGTCGTCCATGACGAACGGCAGCGCGACCTGCTCAGCCAGCTCCCGCGCCACGGCCACGCGCAGCGCGAGGTAGAGCTGATCGCGCGTGCCGCAGCTCAGG
>JAJRTI010000109.1 GCA_024278415.1 Planctomycetota bacterium
CCCAGGGTTGCGAGCTTCGCTCGCGAACCCTGGGCTGATATCCGGAATCCCGTTGGGATTCAGATACCCCAACACGCGGCGTTGCACGGGAGCTTTGACAGTATTCCGTACATGGCTGTTGTATTTGGCTGAAGTGTTACCTTTGGCGTATGTCAGAAATGAAGTACGGGAGTTTTCTGTGCGGAAATGAGATGGCACAACAGTCGAGAGATGTCAGGCCAATGCGTGATGGGGGAGTGGAGGAGCAGTATTTCGCCATTCATTCGGGGGGGGGGGGGGCAGAGCCGCAGATCGTGATGTGGCGCCGCTGTGCTGCATGATCTTGATCTTGTCGTGGGCGGCCACGGGCGGGGCTAGCGCCGCCATCTTCACCACGCCAGACAGGGGTCTTCCCTGTGTCGAATTCCCCCAAGGCGCTGTGTATTTCACATCGAATGGGGCCTTCATCGTCGCGCGGCAGGGGCGCTTCATCATGGATGGCGGGGTGCGCATCGCGGGCTCTAATTACCGTCGCTGGGGGGAGCAGATTCGCCGGACGCTATGGACGGATCGCCGGACGCTCAGCGACGACGGCAAGACCATGGCATTCGAGGGCGCGATCATGGACCTCGACTATGCGAAGCTGGCCACGTACACTGAGACGGTCGAGATCGTGGGAGACGAGCTGAAGTTCACATACTCCGTACGCCTTGTTCGAGAAATGGAGGTGGCGTGTATCGGGGTGGCGCTGCACTGTCCCGACTACATCTTCCGTGGGAAGCGGGTGGAGGTGTTCCCCGGGTTCGGAGGAGCGCGGCTGCCTGAGAAGAAGGGGAAGAAGCCAGTACTCCTCCTCGTGCAGGGTCGTTACCTGGCGGTCAGCAGGGGCAGCCCTTATGAGGTGTTTGTTGCATCAGACCGGCCGACCACGTGGCGCGTCGACGATGAGCGACACTTCGACCTGCCCACCTACAAGATGGTCTTCGGTCCGGTGCTGCGCAAGCGCAAGGTGAGCCCGAAACAAGCCTGGCGGATTGAGTTCCGTGTAGGCTTCCAAGCGTTTCCTCCAGAGCGGCAGATGGTCTCACCGACTGGCGGGACGGTGCGTTTCTATCCAGACGGCTCGGCGAGCATCTGGCGAGCGGAGAGACATCTGGCCGACGTCGATCCGTTCTGCGTGGCTGAGGGGGATGGGAAGATCACGACCGTTTCCTCTGGACGCGGCTCCGCTGAGTTCGCAACGACGCCTGATGAAGCGCTTGAGAGCCGGATTGGCATCCAAGCCGGCAAGGCCACTCGTCGCGTTCGCCTTCGAGTTGAACAGGCGGCAACGGGGCTACACCTGTCCATGCGCGCGACCGCTGCGGCCGCGGCGCCCAAGTGCGGGCTGGCCCTGATCATGCCGAAAAGCAAGTCGGTCGTGTTCGTCAAGACGGGAATGCCGGGCAAGCCGACGGAAGGGAATAAGGAGCAGACGAAGGGGCCGACGGCCGTGGAGTTCACGAAGCAAGGGACGCTCCACTTCGGCTCGCGGCCGGACGAGATCGTGGAAAAGAAGGTTTGGAGCCGCACGTGTTGGCGTGTGGCCTGGACTGGGGCAGGCGCCACGACTACCACGAGTAGCCTTGGTCTCACGCTAGCGCCAGTTCCGGCGCCGCGATATCCGGCCACTGCCGGCCACAAGGCAACGGAGCGCGGCGCACGGTTCCGGCTCGTAAAGCTATCGGAGCCCAGAGGCCCGCAGGGACCGCCGTTCTGCGTCGAGTTGCCGGAGGACCGGTATACGAGAGGCGACTGGGATCGGCACTACGGCGCCCGAATGGCCGTCCTCTGTGGCCGGCGCTCGCCGCTCAGCGTGTTTTGTGGCATCCATAAGCGCCGCCGGCTCGTTTATCCCATATACATGCAACACTACCTCCCCTGGACCGGCGACCCGAACGTGAGTGCCAGGGCGTGGCACAGCACGACCCGGCGCAGTTTCGACAACCGTACAGTGCTTTGGAATCCGGCCGATCCCGTGCGCCGAGATAGCATCTGGGACGACTATGGCGAGACCCTGCCTCTAGGCGAGACCCCTGGTCTTGGCTTCGACCTACCGGGCGGGCGAGGCATGCGAATCATCAGTCTGTACTTCAACGAGTGTGATTGGATCCAGTACCGCAGCCACCAGATACGAATCTACGATCGCGACCCGCGCAAGGGCGGGAAGCCAATCTGTGAAACCACCGTAAGTGACCAGTACCGGGGCGTGTACAAGCGGTTCCTCGTGTGGGACGTCGAACAGCCTGCCGCGATCGTGCGCACTCTGTCAGCGAGGAACTCCAGTGTCGCGGGCTACTTCGGGGACTTGGCCAAGGAGCCGTTGCACGAGGGGATGGTCTGGCGGGCGTTCTGTTACGCCATGCAGAAAGCAAGGCATCCCGTTGAACGGCCAACGGACCCATTCGAGTTCAGCCTGAAAGCGCTGAGTCGCGCGGATGGGACTGCCCACGCGGCGCACGAGGTTCTCCTGGCGACGCCCAACGCGGAGGAAGCCGCGGTTGCATACGTGAAAGCGGAATGGCGCTACGCCAGACTCCTTTGCTCCGCGTACCATTCGTACACGCGATGGTACTTCGAGAACGTCGCAGAGCTGTGGCGCCCGGTCCTGCAGCGCACCCAGGTGCTCTCCGACCGGCGAGGCCAGGGGTGCGCGGCCCAAGCGGCCGCGGCGCTCCAGGTCATGGCCAAAGACGCGGCATTCGACTACGAGCAAGACCCCGCGGCAGGGCAGGCGCTTGCCAAAACCGCGCAGGCCATCGCAGACTCCCTGGCCGGGGCCGAGCGTACGACTTTCCTGTGTGATGCTGCGGTCCGCGTCGCCAGCCTCGGCCATTCGGATGCCGCCAAGGCTCTCGCGGCGAGTGCAGTGGACACATGGCCGGTCGATGCTGGTGAGCCCTCATGGGTGGATTCGTTCGTGCGGTGGTGTGACGCCATGGCCCTACCCGAGCTAGGCGTACATGCCGCTGCTCTGGCGCAAGAGCGCTTCGGCCTTGAACTCCCTCCCTACGTCTTGCGCGCAGAAGCTCGCATGCTGGCTAGGCTTTGGCGTTGGGACGAAGCGGCTGACCGGCAGGAGCGCCTGATTGCGCGATGGCCGAAGGACAAGAAGAAGCTCCCGCCGTTCGTGTACGCGAACTTGGCGACCTACTACCGCATGGCTGGGGACAAGGACCGCGCACAAGCGGTGTTGGCGCGGAGCCGCGACCCACGCGCTGGGTCGCATGACGCGCTGGTCGCGCAGTTCAGGATGGCCCTACAGGACTGTGTGGATACGGACTACGAGACCGGCTACAAAAGCTTCGAGCCCTTGGCAGCAAAGGCGGGGCGCTTGTTCGTGTGGCCTCGTAGGGCCGCTCGCAACATGATCTCCGTGCGCGAGCGGCGACGCAGACATGCCCCACGGGATCGCTGAACCGCGAGGAGACACTTCAGTGGCCAACAGCACCAGCGACCCCTTAGGAGCCATCATTGACCGTATCGCGGACGCAGTGGTCAAGCGGCTGGACGAGGAGCGCAAGATCCAACTCGTCGCGGACGAGGTCATCCGACGCATGAGACAGGCCCAGGCGCAGACGGGCGGCTCGCCAACAGCCGACACTCACGAGCCCGCAGATACCAGCGATGGCGCTGAGGAGCCAGATCCTCCGCAGGGCGCGTCGCACTGAGAGAACACAACGACCGTGGACCCACTGTCGCTCAACGGAGGTGCGAGCAATGGCTGAGAACGAGAAGCAGAAGCCCGACGTAGAGCATGGTGAGGACGCAGGAGTCAGCCGGCGCGGCTTTGTGAACGCCGCTGCGGCAGGCGCGGCCGCAGCCCTCTTTGGCGCGGCCGCCGGAGAAGCTGTTATCGAGCGCATCGTAGCCGGGATTCGGCAAGATTCGGCCCTTAGCCAGCTTGGCCGGGAAGCCGCGGACCTAATGGTTCAGAACGGGTTCGCGGATGGTGAGACGCCTATGTCATGGCCGCACCCGGTCCCTGACCTGTGCGCGACACCTGAGCAGCAGCACGACTTCCAGAGCGAGTGTGAGGATCTCCATACGTACAAGGCCGTGTGCACCACCGACCACGTGGGTTGTGACAACAACGACGATGAGGTCAACTGCCCGGAACATGCCGTCAACTTCCAGTGTGGAGCGGATACGCACGACGCGGCGGGAGCTTTCACATGCGAAGCAGACAGAAATCGGTTTCAGTGTGGGAATTGTCTGGAGCCAACGGAAGGCGTTCTGGATTTCATCTGCTACGGCATGTCCGATGATCCCCACGGCCACGATGATTTTGACTGTAAGACGTACTTCCGGTGTGACGGTGCCCACATCTTCAGGTGTGACATTAAGTTCGACTGCGAAGGAGACAGTGAAGGTCACTGCATGTTCACATGCTCTGGAGGCGGCGCTTCCTGCACGCCTGGTGTCACTCCCTACACGCCAGGTGATGGTACCGGGAATGAGCCCGGCGACTTCACCTGCAACCAGCAGGAGCGTGAGAATTCAAGCAACGGGTTCGAGTGCAAGGGTGTAGGCGAGTTCCAGTGTGGAGAGCAGCAAGACGCGACCCAGTTCAACTGCCTCGACGACAATCCACAAACGGGCAATCAAGGTACCGCGAATGTATTTCAGTGCATCGATGAAAGTTTTGACTGTGACTCGGAGGCGCACTTCGGGTGCTCGCGGCCAGACGATGACGACAACAAGCCTGAGAATCAGTTCAACTGCCGCACTATACCTTACCCCTATGACCCAACAAGCCAGTTTGTGTGCCCTTCCCCTTCTGGGCAGTTCGGGACGTGAGCCATGCAAGGGAGTGGAGGTCTGTAACGTGACCATTTCATCAACCGCCATGGAGTGGCAGCCCGCACGGGGCATCGGCCGCCATCAGGGCAGCACAGGGCTGTGCGGGGCGAAACACGCATGTCCGCATGTGCGGGAGATTGGCTCCCTTGCCTGCTGGCTGGGTCTCCTGGGACTGGTGCTGGGCCACAGCCAGCAAGCAACAGCCGCAACACACAGAAGATGGCGCTTGGCCAACGGGCTGTGGACCTCTGTGGATTCCGGTCCAAGCCGAGCCAATCCCCTGATCAGCACGCGGCTCGCTCTGGATGCCACAGGGGCGCCTGGCGCTCTCATTGTGACGGATCGCGCCACAGGCAAGACAGGGGTTTGGCGAGTCGGCGTCAACGCGGAGTTCACGAGCGAAGGTAGGCTTGAGCCTAGCTGGGGCCAGGTCCGATGTGGCGCCGTTCAGGCGGGACGACTGATCATCGGGACTCAGACTGAACTGCTTCATCGCCGCGACCGAGATTGGGTCGCCCTTCCAAAGCGGCAGTGGAGTTGGGCCGTGCCCTACCCGGCGTTCATAACTGACTTCTCAGTCCCGCTGGGTGACTGCTCAGCGATGATCGCCGCTCCAAACGGTAGGATTCTCGCGGCGGGCACGCTGTGTGGCTGGCCGGTGGTCGCTAGCTTTGCTCTCGGCCGCGCGGGCCAGGTTCTCGAGCCGAGGGTGGTGGTCGTGGGCACGCCGGGCTGTAGAGGGTGCAAGTTCGCTAAGCCACCGGCCGCGTCTGTAGAGCATCCTGAGGCAGAGGGTACGCTGTGGATCCATTACTCGGACGGTACCGTGTCTCGCCTCGTGTTCAAGGCACTGCGCAGGCCGCCGTCCTTCTCCCTCATCAAGCCGAATCCCAAGGTCGCCCCACCGAGTCTCCCGCCCCCGAGTGCGGCCTATCAGAGGGAGTACCGGTCGAAGGTTCCAGACGGTCTGCCGCCGCGAGCGCGTGTCTCGGCTTTCGTAGTCGATGCGTTCGGCCATTTCTGGGTGGCGCTCCGGGAGCCATCCGGCTCCGCGCTGATCAGAGGAACACCCACAGGGAAGTCCTCGCCCGTTAGCGGACTCCGAAGCATGATCGGCAACGACCCGATCGTGTCGATGGGCGCGGACGATGAAGGCCGCGTGTACATCGGCACTCGATCACGCGGTCTGTTCGTCTGGGAGCGAGGGGAGCTTCGACTCCATCCGGCGACGCGGCTCTTGCCGACCGTTGCCGTGCCTTTGTTGGCGGAGGCCGATCCCGATCTCCCCCCGCCCGTCTTGGGGTCCGTGCAAGCACTCTCATGGTCTACAGACGGAGCCCTATGGATCTGTTCGCACGACCATGTCATTCGGTGGAAGGAGTGAAGGACCGTGCAACGGTATTCGCGGTGCGATGGATCAATGGCGCACAGAGGCGCGGCCGCCTTCGGGGCCGTTCTGCTAATGTCATTCTCGGGCGTCCTGGGTAGCGAAGGATCCTGGGTATACGCGCGCCGATGGTGGACTCCGGCCGAAGGCCGACTCGCCAACCACTGCAATCGCTTGTTGAGGGCCTCGGTTGTATTGCCACAGGAGAATGGCGATTGTCTAGTGGGGGTGTCGGGACCGGTGCGAGGATCTGGCGGGGCGTCTCTCTGGTGGTTCGACGCAAGCCGGAAGGGGTTCATCCCGTTCCCTGATCTCCCCGACCGATCGGGGATTGTCTACGCCGCTATCTGCGGCGGCAGATACGACGTGCTCGCGGCCACGGATCAAGGGATCTACAATCACCATGGCCGCGGTTGGTCGAAGCTCGCACCGACCCAGATTGCATGGCCAGGCTCCCACGGGAAGCAAGACTCAGCAACCCCCAACGCGGTCGGCGAGTGCATATCCCTTGTTGGCCGTAAGGGAGGCACGGTGTGGGCGCTTCTGAACCTGGACCGTCAGCTCGTGTTAGCCTCGTTCTCATGGCAGGGCGAAGGCGAACTCGCCGTGCCTTTGAAGGTTCTGGCGGTGGGGCGTGGCTGGGCGAAGGTGCGCCCAGACGGCAAGCATGAGTATTGGGTCTCCACCGCACCGAAGCAACTGCTCGCGGACCACCAAGAGACGGTCTGGCTCCTTCGTAAGTCTGGCGATCTGGAAGTCCGGGGCAGCATGAAATCGGGCTCAAGCAGCGAGAAGCGAGTGATCGCTGCGCCAATGGGCGAGTTCCGTATTGGGCGGGAAGTGGGCCCAGCGCTGTTTGGCAGAGACGGTCGTCTGTGGCTGGCATATAATGGCTCTCGTGGCCCTGTTATTGTAGAGCGGGCGCCAGACTCCGAGTGGGCGGTCATTGAGCCTCTATCGCAGGCCCTCAGCGGTAGCGATGTTACGTGCTTGGGAGAGGGAGCCGGCTTGTACATCGGCACCAGAGATCGAGGCGCCTGGGTTTGGTACAAGGATGCGGTCAAGCCCCACGAGATCGCCAAGAAGCTGCCTAAGATGACTCCGAGGCGACCTCACTCTGCTGCCCTCGCGCTGGAGCAGGCCGAACCCGCACTCGCGCGGGTCGACGCCATGGTCCCCACCCCACGCGGCGGCATGATGTGGATTGCGGCCTGCAACCGGCTGTTCTTTTGGGAGGTGGAGGATTGACCGAGATCCATATCGACAGAAAGGCGGCGCGCAGGAGTCCGGGGCTTTCGTCGCTGCTCCAGTCTCGCGAACCATTCGCCGCCAAGCGCCTGGCTCAGAAGGTGGCGGCGCGCCTTTCGCCGCCGGCTTTGTACGCCGACCTGTTCCTGACCGAGGACTGCGACCACCGGTGTTCGTACTGCTTTGTCAGGGGCAAGAACCCTCAGCACATGAGCCCTGAGGTCGCGAGGGACGCCATCGACTACCTCCTGGGCCCAAAGGCCCGGGCGAAGAAGGTGTGCATGCTCCTGTTCGGCGGGGAGCCACTGCTACGATTCGACATGATTCCCCCGCTGGTCGAGTACGCCAAGCGCGTGGCCAAACGCCAGGGAAGGGAAACGTGGTTCGACATCACCACCAACGCGGTACCCCTGACCGAAGAGATGCTCGCGTGGTTCCGTAAGGAGAAGATCAAGTTCCTGGTGAGCATCGACGGCGACAGGGCCACGCACGACAGGCACCGGAAGCTCGCGGCAGGCGGCAGTTCGTACGACGCGGTCATAGAGAAGCTGCCCCTGCTGAAGCGGTACCAACCATGGCAAGGCGCGCGGATGACAGTCATGCCGGACGTGGTCGAACGCCTCTACGACAACCTGCGGCACCTGTACGCCAGAGGGATCAACCAGTTTATCATCGGGCCCGCGAGCGGCGTGAAATGGACGGACGAAGGCATTGCGGAGTACGGCCGGCAGTTGGAGCAGATTGGGTACTTCCACAACAGAGAGAACAGGGCGGGCCACTTTTTCCGCATGACCCTGTTCGAGCGCTCGATCGACAAGAAGCCCAAGTCGTACGAGAACCTCTGGGGCTGTGGCGCGGGAAAGGCGCGAGTGTGCGTCTCCGCCACGGGTGATCTCTACGGCTGTGCGAAGATTCTCGGCGTGGACGGCCTCAAGAACACACACAAGCTGGGCGACATCTGGAGTGGCGTCACCAACATTCGAGCACGCATGGACCTGCTTCGGCCTAACGTCGAGAAGCGCACCAAGTGCGTCCAGTGCTCCCTCAAGGACGAGTGCGCTGGTGGGTGCCCGGCGACGAACTACGAGGCCACCGGGTGTGTATTTCTGCCGTCCGAACTCGACTGCAAGATGCTGCCTATCGTCAAACGGATACGGGAGGTGATTCTATCGCAGGACGAACGGCCAGAATCATGAGGGCGGTATGTCACGCTGCAAGCAAGGAGTTCCCATGATCGCGAGCAAGCTGCGCGTGGCCGGCAAACCCGTCGTGCGCAACGAAGCCACGGGCCAGATCGTAGGAGCCCCCCTCACCGCGATTCCCATTGAGTTGCCCGACCGCGACTACACGGTCGTGTCGGTCACGTGGCCGCAAGGCGAGTGAGC
>JAJRTI010000110.1 GCA_024278415.1 Planctomycetota bacterium
AGGCAACCGCGCGCCTGAAGGCAGAATGGTCGGCCGTTCCCCATCATTCGTTGTCTATCTGAATTCGTTGGAAGCCTTCCGGGAGGGGCATCGCCCCCCTTTCCAGTCTCAGAGACGTGGCACTTGGCTGAAGTGTTACGACTGCCGAAACCAACCGTCGCTCAGAACGTGTGCACGCCCGCGGCGGAGAAATCGTTTGACACACGATGGGGACAGTGACAGAATACGCGACGTTCTGTGAAAATGACGTGACCTGCCGGCTGCGGGCGCTGCCCTGCGGCGCTGGTCCGCCGAGCGGCCGGCCGCCACACACCGTTCCATCTCAAGAAGGAGTCCCGATATGATTGTAAAGAAGGCAATGCTTGCTCTGGGGGCGATCGCGATGCTCGCGAGCGTGGGCTGCGTGTCCATGCAAGAGCACGAGGCGACACTCGCCGACTTGGAGGAAGCCGAGTCCATGATCGGCCAACTGGAAGCGGCCAAGGCCAAAGAGGCCGCGGCGACGAAGAAGGCCCAGGCGCAATGCGAGGATCTGGCCAAGAAGCTCGCCGGCGCCCAAGCCAAGTGCGGACAACTCTCAGCCGCCTGTGCCGATGCTCAGACGAAGCTCGCCGCCACGGACAAGGCGCTCAAGGCCGCACAAGCCGCACTCGCCAAGCAGAAAGCCGACGCAACCGCGACCACTGCGGCAAAGGACGCTCAAGTTGCCAAGCTCCAGAAGGATTTGGCCGCGAAGGCCGAGGCCGTGGCCGCGGCACAAAAGCAACTGGACAGCTTGAAGACCCAACTGGCCGCGGCCCAGAACGCGGCAAGAGCGGCCAAGAGCAAGATCGACACGCTCAACACCCAACTCGCCGCCGCACAGAGCAACGGCAAGAAGCTCGCAGCCGAAAACGCCAAGCTGAAGGCCGCGCTCAAGGCGGCCGCCGCCAAGTCTGCAGGCGGAGGGGGCAAGTAGCCGGCGACCTCCGCCCGGCCCGCTCACAACTAACACCACTTGCGCTACCAATACAAAAGGGAGCGTCCCTTCCCAGGGCGCTCCCTTTTCTTTATCGCCGCCCCTGCCCCCGCCACGACACGCGGCCGAGCGCGGCCGCCTCTTTCCCAAAGCGGGCTTCGCCCGCAACCCAAGGCTTCTGGCTGTCATGGATCAGAGGCAAGACGTGGCGTGTGGAGGTCAGCTTCGCTGTTCCGTATTGCGTATTGCGTATTGCGTATTCGGATCGCGATTCGAGATACGGAATACGCAATACGGAATACCCTGCCAAGAGTGCGCACACACCACGCAACATCTTGTTTTCCATACCAGTTCCGGATGGCTAAGGCACTAAACGGTAGCCGAGACTCCATCCACACGCTATTGTTGAGTCCAGACGCTCAGCCGCCTGCACCTCCTCCTCCCCCCTCGTGCCCCCCTTGCCTCCCAACACGCCCGCCATCTTTGCGGCCATCGCCATCGCCGTGTTTGCGCTGCTCCTCGTGTTGGAGCACGCGTTCCCCCTACGCGAGCGCAAGAGCCGGACGCTGCGCCGCATCGCGCTGAACCTGGCCATCACCGGCCTTGGGGTTGCCGCCGGATCGCTCGTGGTCAAGCCCGTGGCCACGCGCCTGACGCACTGGGCGGCCACGCGGCCATTTGGCCTGCTCTACGTGGTGGACATGCCCGGGCCCGCGCGCCTGGCGCTCGGGTTCCTGCTCATGGACCTGGCCTTCTACTATTGGCACTGGGCCAACCACCGCGTGAGGCTCATGTGGCGCTTCCACAACTGCCACCACATCGATCCCGACTTGGACGTGTCCACCTCGTTCCGCTTCCACGTTGGGGAGACCGCGTATTCCGTCGCGTTCCGTGCGGCACAGATCGCGCTCATCGGCGTCCCGCCGGCGCTCTACGCGGGCTACGAACTCGCATTACTCTGTGCGGTCATGTTCCACCACAGCAACGTGCGCCTGCCCATCGGATTCGAGCGTCTGCTCAACAAGGTTCTCGTAACGCCGCGCATGCACGGCGTGCACCACTCCGTGTGCAGACCCGAGACGGACTCCAACTACGCGTCCATCTTTTCTTGGTGGGACCGCCTCCACAAAACGCTGCGGATAAACATCCCACAGCGTGACGTTACAATCGGGATAGCCGGCTATTCCTCCGAAGAGGACAACCGCTTCTGGACCGTGATGAAGATGCCGTTCGAGAAGCAGCGGGAGTACGACCGCTGGCCCAGCGGCGCATTGGCGGCCCGCGAGCGCGTTGCCGGCGAAGATGCCCCGAACAAGATGCTCGCCTGAAACCAAGGCAAACAGCAAGACAACTCGCAGACGCCAAAGGAGGACAGACATGGCAACAGGAAACCGCGCAGGGACAATCGTCCTCCTGGCCGCGCTAATGGCGACTCCCGCCGACGCCCAATCACGGTCCAAGCGCGGCGCCGGCCTCTCGTACCAGACCTACGCCGACGTGCTCAAGGCGTACGTGAACGCCCGAGGCCGCGTGAACTACAAGGGCCTCAAGGCCAACCGGCGCAAACTCGACTTGTTCATGGCCGAAGTCGGCCGGCTTTCACCCAAGACGGTCGCCGCGTGGCCCGCCAAGAAGAAGATCGCGTTCTGGATCAACGTCTACAACGCTCGTACGCTCCAGGCCATCATCGACCACTACCCCATCAAGGCGTCGTGGTCGCGTCGGCTCCTCTACCCCAAGAACAGCATCCGCCAAATCCCCGGCGTGTGGGACGGGATGAAGTTCCGCGTGATGCGCAAACCGATGACGCTGAACGACGTGGAGCACGAGATTCTGCGCAAGCAGTTCAGCGAGCCGCGCATCCACATGGCGCTCGTGTGCGCGTCAATCGGCTGCCCGTTCCTGCGCACGGAGCCGTTCGTGGCCGAGCGCTTGGGCCAACAACTGGACGAACAGGCGAAACAGTTCGTCAGCGACCGTACCAAGTTCCGCATCGACCGCGGCCGCAAGCGCGTCTACATCTCCGAGATCTTCAAGTGGTTCGGCGCGGACTTCCTGAGGCAGTACAAGCCCGCCAAGGGCTTTGCCGGGCAGAGCGATCCGATCCGCGCGGCGCTGAACTTCCAGGCGAAGTATCTGCGCCCACAGGATCGCCAGTTCTTGGAAAACGAAACGTACAAGATCGAGTATCTTGATTACGATTGGTCGCTGAACGAGCAGTAGAGAGTTCGGCGCCAATCTCCCACTGCCATCCCCAACGGGGATGGGGATACCCGCCCAAGGTTGCGAAGCTACCTTGGGAAAGATGCAGCCGTCGCCACGCCTCATCCCTGAAAGAAATGTGGAACGCAGTTGCCGACTGCTGGCAGAAAGGCAGAACTCCCATGGCAAGGACCAAGACAGGCAGTTCTGGCGCCAAGTAGGGCCGGCCGGTCCGGTTCCCCTTCAGGGAACGGGGGACTCGCGCTCCTTTGGTACCCAGGGTGGCTTCGCAACCCTGGGCTGCTATCCGTTGCCCCGGCAGATGGCTTGAGCCAGCGCCGATCCGCCCCAAGGCCAGTCGGCCCCTAGACGTGTAGCCAATTGATGCGAAGGAAGGCTCGATATGGAGAACGCTGAGGACAACGAAGCCGGCGAGAAACCGAAAGACCGCGCCACGCGGGGACGCGATGCGGAAGCCGCCGCGCAACTGCGGGACGGATCGCATCGTGTCCCCAGACAGAGGGCCTGGATCAAACCGGTCTTGCTCCTGTTCGTCATCGTCGCGTTGTTCATCGTGCTGCGCAAAGTCCCTCTCAAGAAGCCGCTCCAAGACTTCCTGGCATGGGTCGACGCGATCGGCTTCTGGGGGCCAGTGGTGCTGGGCGTGGTCTACGTGATCGGCTGCGTCGTGTGCCTGCCCGGCTCGATCCTCACCCTCGCCGCGGGCGCACTCTTCGGCGTAGTGGGCGGCACGATCACCGTCTCCATCGCGAGCACGCTTGGCGCGTGCGCGGCGTTCGTCGTGGGCCGCACGTTCGCACGCGATTGGATCGCGGCAAAGGTCGAAGGCAACGCGAAGTTCAGAGCAATCGACAAGGCCGTCGGCCGGGAGGGCTTCAAGATTGTGCTGCTGACCCGGCTCAGCCCCATGTTCCCCTTCAACCTGCTCAACTTCGGCTACGGCCTCACGGACGTGCGCCTGGGCCACTACGCGCTCGCGTCGTGGATCGGCATGCTCCCCGGCACGATCATGTTCGTATACTTCGGATCCGCTCTCGGCTCGAGCGTGGACGCGTTCGCCGAGCGCGGGGAAAAGACGGCCGCGGAGACCGCCATGTTCTGGGTCGGCATGGCCCTAGCTATCGCGGTCACGGTCTTCGTCACGCGCATCGCCCGCCGCGCGCTGAAGGACGCTGTACAGGAGACATGAACCAAAGGCGCGAAGCGTCCGACTCGAGTCCCCAGACCAAGGAGCCACTTGCAAAACCCCAGTTGTCCTACCTGTGCTGTGGCGCCGCAAGCCGGCGATGTCGCGTTTGTAGTAGGCCCGTGAGGGCCTTCCGCTCGGGTGGCGCATCGCCAGCGGCGCTGAGGGCGCCCTGACGGTCGCCACTACAAGCGGAGCGCTCCCGCGCTCGCATCTCGGCGGCGCCGCGTTCGACACCTCCGCCATGCACGATGTTAGGCGCGATGCCTCGGCCTATTGGGGTTTTGCAAGTCGCTCCAAGGAGCGGAACGCCGCGGTCAGGCCGTTCGTAGTAGGGCGATTCATCGCCCGTCGGCCGCCCTGGAGAAACGGGCGATGAATCGCCCTACTACAAGCCTTGTCACCTCGCGGCGCAAGGAGGCCCAATGAACATGAGCACCCCAGTCACCGTTGACCCTATGGATCAGTTCAATCAGGAACTGGTCGCGAACGTGCATCCCCCGGACTGGGCCAACCCCGCGCCGGCGGAGCGCTACAACCTCGTCGTTGTGGGCGGGGGGCCGGCCGGCCTTGTCGCTGCGCTCGGCGCGGCGGGGCTCGGCGCCAAGGTCGCGCTCGTGGAGAAGCACCTCATCGGCGGCGACTGCCTCAACTTGGGCTGCGTGCCGTCGAAGAGCATGATCCGCTCCGCACGCGCCGCGGCCGAGATCGTGCGCGCCGGCGGATTGGGCATCCGCGTGCCCGAAGGGGTCCAGGTCGACTTCCCGGCGGTCATGGAGCGCGTCCGCCGGCTGCGCGCCAAGGTCAGCCACCACGATTCGGCCGCGCGCTTGCGCGACGACGGCATGGATGTGTTCCTCGGCGAGGGCAGGTTCACAAGTGGGGATACGTTCACGGTCGGCGAAGCGAAGCTGCGCTTCTCGAAGGCCGTCATTGCGACCGGCGCCCGCGCGTGGCTGCCGCCTCTGGAGGGGTTGCACGAGGCCGGCTTCCTCACGAACGAAACCGTGTTCACGATCACCGTGCAGCCGAAGCGGCTCGCGGTCTTCGGCGCGGGGCCGATCGGCTGCGAATTGGCGCAAGTCTTTCAGCGTCTGGGCACGCAAGTCCACATCCTCAACCGCTCGGAGCGCATGCTGCCACGGGAGGATCCCGAAGCCGCTGCGCTGCTCTACGAGATCTTCCAAAACGAGGGCATCGACGTGCGGCTCGCCGCGGAGGTCACGCGCATCACTACGAGCGACCAAGGCAAGCACGTGCACTTCCGCGCGCAGGGCCAGGACGCGTGCGTCGTCGTGGACGAGATCCTCGTCGGCGCGGGCCGCCGGCCCAACGTGAACGGCCTCGGCCTCGAAACGGTCGGCGTCGAGTACGACGAAGTCCGAGGCGTGAAGGTGGACGACCGCCTGCGGACCACGAACCCGCGCATCTACGCGGTGGGCGACGTGTGCATGAAGCACAAGTTCACCCACGCCGCGGACGCGGCCGCGCGCATCGTCATCCAAAACGCGCTCTTCTGGGGGCGCAAGAAGCTGAGCGCGCTCACCATGCCCTGGTGCACGTACACCGAGCCCGAGATCGCGCACGTGGGCCTCCACGAGCACGAAGCGCAGGAGCAAGGCATCGAGACCGAGACGTTCCGCAAGGACATGGCCGACGTGGACCGGGCGATCTGCGACGGGGAGGAGCGCGGCTTCGTCAAGGTGCTGGTGAAGAAAGGCACGGGCCGCATCCTCGGCGCGACCATCGTCGCCACGCACGCCGGGGAGATCATCAACGAGGTCTCCTTGGCCATCGTGCACGGCATCGGGCTCGGCTCTATTGGCAACTTGATCCACCCCTACCCCACGCAGGCGGCAGGCATCAAGCAAGCCGCCGGCGCCTACACCCGCACGCGCCTGACGCCGATGCTCAAGAAGGTCTTCAACAAGCTCATGGCCTGGCAGCGGTGAGGTGTGGCGGATATGGTTAATGGTTTGATGGCTGATGGTTGATGGGGGACACGCTCAGTGCTCAGTGCTCAGTGCTCAATGACCAATGACCAATGACCAATGACGACCGCCAACAGATCGAAGAGTCGTCGCCCGCGAAGAGCATGACGAGGCGGCACGCCTGGTGGGTGAGCCTTGGCCTCGCGC
>JAJRTI010000111.1 GCA_024278415.1 Planctomycetota bacterium
GGCCTGCGGCCGCAACCCTGGGCTAGAAGCCGGAAGCCCGTTGGGCTTCCAAACAGCGTTTCGTCAAGCGGAAACGCTGTCCATTGAACTCGCGCACGTTCATGGGGCCAACGGTTGTTGCAATCGGCTGAAGTGTTACGTGTTGGGATATAGTAGCTTATCCCCGATGGTGGCGAAAATTGCTGAGTGATGGATGGAGAAGGTGCCAACATGCGCCAAGTCATTCTGACATTCGATGACGACGTGTACGAGAGGCTCTCACAGGCTTGTGATCTCTCCTCATCGGACCTCCAGTCGGAGGTCTCTAAGGCCCTGGCCATCATCGCTTACCGCACGCGCGATATATCGCTTGCTAAGGCGGCAGAGGCGGCGGGGATCAGCCTATGGGAGATGATCGACCTGGTGCAAAGCATCGGCCTGCCCGTGTACGAGTACGATGAGGCAAGCCGGGAAGCGGCCAAGGCAGACACATTGCCAGGAGCGAGCCCATGAAGTCGCTCCAGGGCAAGACCGCGCTCGTCACAGGCGCCGGCCGGCGCATCGGCCGCGCGGTCGCCCTCGCGCTCGCGGAGCAGGGCGTGAACGTGGCCGTGCACTTCGGCCAGTCGGGCGCCGCGGCCGCGGCCACCGCGCAAGAGGCCCGCAGACACGGCGTGCAAGCGTGGCCCCTCCAAGCGGACCTTGCCGACCCCAGCGACGCGGAGCGCCTCATGCCCCGCGCGATCGAGCAGGCCGGCCCCATCGACGTGCTCGTGAACAGCGCGTCCATATTTGGCCCCAGTTCGCTGATGGACTTCCCGCTCGACGAGCTGGCCAGCCACGTGCAGGTGAACGCGCTCGCGCCGCTCGTGCTCGCGCGGGCGTTCGCCAGGCAAGGCCGGCCCGGGGACATCGTCAACTTCCTCGACACGCGGGTGACCGACTACGACCAGGAGCACGCGGCGTATCACTTGAGCAAGCGCATGCTCTTCACGCTCACGCGCATGATGGCCCTCGAGTTCGCTCCTCGGGTGCAGGTCAACGCGATTGCGCCGGGCCTGGTGCTCCCGCCGCCGGGGAAGACCGCGGAGCACCTGAAGGCGCGGGTCAAGGACAACCCGCTCCAGCGCCACGGCGACGTGGAGGACGTGGCGGACGCGGTCCTGTTCCTGCTGCGCAGCGACTTCGTCACCGGCCAGGTCATCTTCGTCGACGGGGGCTATCACATGAAGGGCAACACCTATGGCTGAGCGAGCCGCGTTTGTTCTGGTGCTGGACGTCCACGCCCGGCACCCCACAGCGCGGACGTCTCGTCCGCCCGCAACTCATCGGACTCCCAGCGGACCATGAGGTCCACGCCGGACGGTCACGGACGCGGACGTGCGTGACCGTCGCTGGGCAAGCCGCGTTCTTGAACCGCGCATAGCGGATTGCTACGCTGGTTGGCCCTCGAACACTCCAGTTCGAGCGATGGACTTCAGCGCTCTGCGCCACATTCTCCGTCTTTGCGTCTTGGCGCCTTTGCGTTGGATTCTCCCTTTCGAAGGACATTCCATGAACGAAACCCGCGTGGCCGAGCTTATCAAGGATCTGCTGGCCGAAATCGGCGAAGATCCCAACCGCGAGGGCCTGCTCAAGACCCCCATGCGCGTGGCCCAGTCCTTGGCGTTCCTCACGAGCGGGTACCGCGCCGACCCCGACGCCATCATCAACGAAGCCGTATTCGAGTCGGCCGCGAACAATATGATCATTGCGCGCAACATCGAGGTGTACAGCCTCTGCGAGCATCACATGCTGCCTTTCTACGGCCAGTGCCACATCGGCTATATCGCGCGCACAAAGGTGCTAGGCATAAGCAAGCTTGCGCGCATTGCAGACAGTTTTTCCCGGCGGCTTCAGATCCAAGAGCGCCTCACGGAGCAGATCGCACACGAGATCGAACGCGCGATCGACGCGGAGGGCGTGGGCGTGGTCATGGAGTGCCGGCACCTGTGCATGATGATGCGGGGCGTGGAGAAGCAGAACTCGATCATGACCACGTCGAGCGTGCTGGGGAGCTTTCGGGAATCGGCCGCCACGCGATCGGAGTTCCTAAACTTGATCCACCGCGGGGACATCTGACAGCGGATAGGGCCGCGCCCTGGCGCCCACTTATGCAACGAGGCTGGCAGAGCCCATGGACTCCGCCAGCCTCATTTGTATCCGAATCCCTCTGCGCAATTTGCGGATGCCCGCCCCCGCGGCCTACGCGTGCAGGATCTCCGCGCGCAGCTTCTCCAGCAATTGGATCGCCGCGGCGAGGTCGCGCTTCTTCTCTTCCATGTCCGGGCACTCGCGCTCGATGGTGAGCGGGCCTTCGTACCCGATCTCCTTGAGCGTGCGGATGAAGTCCTCCATGCCCACTTGGCCCTGGCCCAGCGGCATCTCCGCGCCCCACTCCTCGCCGGGCTTGTCCGCCCAATTCGCGTCCTTGCAGTGGCAGCTCTTCACGTACTGGCCGCACTCTTTGAGCGCGGGGATGGGCTCCGCGACGCCGTAGAGGATAAGGTTCGCGGGGTCGAAGTTGATCGCCAAATTGTCGCGTCCCACGTCGCTGAAAAACCGCAACAGCGTGGGCACGGACTCCTGGCCCGTCTCGAGGTGGAAGCGCTGGCCGTTGTTGGCCGCGTAGTCGCACACCTCTTGGGTCACAGCCACGATACCCGCGTATGCCGGGTCGTTCGCGTCTTCGGGCACCGCGCCGATGTGCATGCCGAGCGCGGGCACGCCCATGACCTTGGCGAAATCGCTGATCTGCTTCGTGAGCGCGAGCCGCTCCGCGCGCGTGGCCGGGGGCACGAGGCCGACGGTCTTGTGCACGGTGGGGATGTCCGCGTAGCTCTCGTCCTCGAAGCCGCAGAACATGACCGTCACGTCCACGCCGGCTCCGCCGAACATATCCTTCCACTCCTGGGCCGCGGCCGCGTCGCCGAGCAGATCCTTCGGGGGCGCGTGCAACTGCACCGTCGCGACGCCCAGCTCCTTGACCGCGTCCAGACCGGCCCCAAGGCCGGCGCCAACCGACGTGAAAACGCCAATGGGCCACTTCTCCATGGTCGTGTCTCCTCTCGAATGGGTTGCTTATCGAGCCCGCAGGCAGAGGGGCTACCAGTTTGCCAATGCCGGGGCCGGGTGTCAAACAAATTGCCGCTGGAGCGGAACGCCTTCGCGTTCCGTGTTATTGACATGCTTGGGGGCGCGAAGGCATTCCGCTTTGTTATGTGGCTACGGTGCGGAGTATCTTCATGTTTCCGCCGGGATCAGGCGCGTCCCATCCGACCAGCCCTCCGGCCTGCCGGCGAGTTGCTCGACCAACTCGCTCCGCCACCAAGCGATGCGCTCTTGCCGGCTGGGGTCGTTGGAGAGGTCGTGCAACTCCCCGGGATCCTCGGCCAAGTCGAAGAACTGCTCGCGGCCGTCGCCAGTGAACCACACGAACTTCTCCTTGCCGTCGGTGAGGCATTGGAACTGGCCGGCGCACTCGATCTGGATGTGCGGCAGCCAATGCGCGTCCTCGCCGCGCATGAGCGGCAGCAGGCTCCGGCCTTCGACCGTGTCCGGCGCGTCCACGCCGGCCATGTCGAGCACGGTGGGCATGATGTCCTCCAGCCCCACCGGCGCGTCGCAGACCCGGCGCGGGCCAATGCCGAAGCGCTCCGGCGCGCGGATCATGAGCGGCACGCGCGCCGCGCCCTCATACGGCAGGCTCTTGGCCCAGCGGTAGTGGTCGCCGAGCATCTCGCCGTGGTCCGCGCAGAAGATCACGACCGTGTTGCGCCCGGTCATGCCGTCCACGCCGGTCACGTTGTTCAGCAGCCGGTGGATCTGGTCGTCCACGTGGTTGATGAGGCCGTAGTACCCGGCCCGCGCGGACAGGAGCGCCTCACCGGTGAGATTGACTTGCCGCGGGGCCACGCCCAGGCCGAGGCCGTCGTGAGGGGGCGGAGAGGCCCAGTCGCCGATGTGCGGATCGGGCACGCCCGTGCGGAGGTAGCGCTCGAAATACGGCGCGGGCGGGATGAGCGGCGGGTGCGACGCGATGAACGACGCGCACAAGAAGAACGGGCACGACGGGTCGCGCTTGCGCAAGAAGTCCAGCGCCAGGTTCACGGTCCAGTTCGTGTGGTGCAGGTGTTCGTCCATGTGCCACGGCCGGGCGGTCCAGTCGTTGTGCATCACCCCTGAGCCGTTGTACCCGCCGCCGCCCTCTGGCATGTTTCTGGCCATGAACTCGTCGTAGTCGTCGAACGGCTCGCGGTGGTCGTTCATCACCACGTGGTCAAAACCGTGGCGCTTGCGCGGGGGCGTCACGTGCATGCTGCGGCCCACCCACGACGTGTGATACCCGGCCTTGGAGAGTTCGCTGGCGATGGTCGGGCCGTCCCACTCCTGGCTCACGTTGCCGAAGAACCGGTGCGTGCGCGGAAACTGGCCGGACAAGAACGAACGCCGCGCCGGCACGCAGACGGGGCACGTGGAGTACGCGCGCGTAAACCGGCAGCCCCGCGCGCCGATCTCGTCCATATTGGGCGTCAACAGCACCGGGTGGCCGTCGATGCTCAAGCTGTCGCCGCGGTGCTGCTCGGTCATGAACACGAGGAAGTTGGGGCGTTCGTCGGGCATGTGTTCTCCTTCAACCGCAAAGGCGCGGAGGGCGCAAAGAGCCGCAGAACTCGGATCGGAACGCGAAGGCGTTCCGATCCATTACTCCTTCAAGCGTGGCAACACTTCACCTTTTCAGGCAGCCTCGCCGCCCTGCAACGACAAGTTACCAGCGCTGGACGGCCACGTCCAGCGCAACGTGGTGCGAGAGCTTGGGCTGGAGGGCCAGTGTGCGTTTCGCATTCTCGTAGCCGCATTCGCCAGAATGCGGGCGATCTCTGAGCCGCCCACGGCTATGCCGGAATAGCCGGAGTTTCCAAACTCCGACTATTTCGCTGCGACTGACCGGCGTGGCGTTTGGAATGGGTGTCAGTCGAACGGCCCGCGAAGCTTCGTGAACGGGATCACTTCGCTAGCGATCGGCGGAGCGTTCGCGCCAGGGCCAACCGCGACCACGATTTCGTAGTCGCCTTCAGGTAGGCCTGAGACATTGATGCGGCCGGCGAGCCGGTCCCCGGCGATGGGCGACGCAGTGTGTGTGCGCAAAGAGGCGTCCGCACCAGGCTTGCGCAGTGCGACCGTGACCGCTCCGGCCTTGGCCACATCGCGGCTGAGCGCGAGCGCGAGGTCGAGCCGCGCCCAGGCGTCGTTGAGGTAGTAGACCTGCCGGCCCAAGCGCACACTCATGGCCGGCTCGACTGCGCGCGTGAGTTCGTACTGGCCCACGCGCTTGTTTGCGGTGGTGTCGATCAACTCGAAGCGCAGGCGCACCGGCGCGTCGGCTGTGTCGACCAAGTAGCGCAATGACAGCTCGCGGGTTGCGCCAGGCGCGAGCGCGAACGGCAACGAGTGCGACGCACCGGCCGGCGAGCCCTTCTGCGACCACGCGAGCCGCGCAACGAAAGCGCCCGGTTTGCCGAGCCCATTGATGACGGTCGCGCTCAACGCGCATTCGCCCAGCATGACCCTGCCGGCGTCGATGCGTTGGATAAAGCTGCCGCCGATGCGCGCCACGCCAAACTTGCTGGGCTGCCGGAACGCACCGCCGGTGGGCCGCCACGCGGACAGTTCGAGCGTCTCCAGGGGCCGGCGCTCGCGGCACAGGTTCAAGCCGAACGCGTTGCCGGTGAGGCCGAGATCCCGCTTGGGAATCGCCAGCTCGACGAACCACGCGGCCTTGCCGACCCTGGCCGCGGCCTTGGACTTGGCGCGCCAGCGCGGATTGTCAGAGTCGGCCCAAAGCTGCGTACTGAGCGAGTTCACCACGATCTGCTTGCAGGTGCGCCGGTCGAGGTTCGCGTCGATAAACACCTCCACGCAATCGTCCTCCCAGACCTTGCCGTTGTCTTGCGTCACGTTTGCGGTCATGTGCCGCACGTTGTTCTCGTGGCACTTGAACGCGATGTAGAGATTCGCCGCGTCCGCGCAGATCCACGCCTCGGTCTGCTGCTGCGGCTCGCCGCCCTTGATGAGCGAGAACCGCTCGATGTGGGTCGCCTGCCTCCATGCCGCGTCGCCGAGGTCGCCATCGATGACCGGCGCCCGCTCGACGATGGGCACGCCGATCTGCTCGACCACGACCGGCGCGGGCTTCGCCGTCTTGGGTGTGGACTGCCATTCGAGTTGGGCGAACGCGCCCTGCGCGCTTTCGACCGCGGCCTGCCGCGGGGGTTCGGCTGGGAATTCGCCGAGCGCTGCCATGATCTCAAGCGTCGCTTGGGCCATGCGCCAGCGCGCGAGGTCGTATGCCGCAAAGTCCCAGCCGTTGGGCAGCTTCAATGTGCCGGTAATGAACTTGCGTGCCTTGCCGCCCTGCTTCTCCGTGCGCAGCGTGGTCCACCGCGCGCGATTGCGCACGCCTGGCGAATAGGCGATGGATTCCAAGACGCGCTTGAGCGTCTCGCTTCCCCGAACCGCCGCGCGGGCCGCCGCGGGGTTGCGGCTCCGGTTCGCCCGCCGGATCGCCTCCTCCAGCGTGCGCACGTACTTCGTGTCGTCCACGCCCTCGCGGAAGCCCTGCCACCCGGTCGACGGGCCGCCGACTTCGCCGTCGTACGCGGGGTACACGTGCATCCACGTGCCGGTCGTGTGGTCGAGGTCGTCGTACGGGCTGCCGCGCCAACTCATGTACGCCCAGTTGTAATACCCGCTGATGCCGGCCCGGTGTTGGAAGAAGCCCGCGGTGTAGCGCCCGACCTCGGGCCGATACGACTCGACGTCGCAGTTGTAGATCATGATGACGTGCCCGTCGCTCTTGGCCTGCGCGACCCGCGCGGGAGAGCCGATGCCGCCGTTGTAGTTCCACACGTCCGCATAGGGCCCGGCCTCGCGGTGGAAGTACGCGTCGCCCGGGCCGTCTTGCTCGGTGCGCATGCCGGGGATCTGCTTGAGCAGCTTCAGCAGCGCGACGTTGCGGTCCTTGGCCGCGCGGTCTTGCCAGCCCGGCTCGTCGACGGGCTGCACGATCAGCTCCGGCCAGCCTCGCTCCTTGCACAGGGTCTGCATGCCGGTCCAAAACGCCTTGTACGCGGCCACGTACGCCGCGTCGAACGTGCGTTTGCTGTGCAGGCGTGCAAAGGCTTGGCCGCTATCCGCGAGCGCCACGAGCGGCGCAGGAAAGCCGAGGTCGCGATAGAGATCCATGAAGCGCTCCCACAACGACGAGCCGTCGAGGGCGAACTCGACGCGGCCGCGCACGAGCTTCGCCTGGTCCACCGGGAAGCCCATGCAAAGGCCGACCGACGTTGCGCCGTGCGCGCGCATGTCGCGCATGTCGCGCTCCAGGAACTCCCGCGCTTGCTTCAATCCTTTGGCCAGCATCGGCCCGCGGTAGTAATCGCCCAGCATGATGTCCGCGGGCTCGACGAGCTTGAACGGCAGCACGCGGAGCTTGATGGGAAGCTTCGCGGCCGGCGCGGCGTCTGCCACGAATGTAACGACGCCTTCGTACACGCCCGGCGCGGCGTCGGCCGGCACGTGCACGTCGAGCCAGAAGCGCTTGCTCTCGCCCTTGGCCACGTCGGCTGCGGGCCTGCGCTCCAAGAGCACCGGCATGTTCTTGATGTAATCCTTCGAGGAATAGGTGACGCGCTTGTTCAGGCAACGCACCGGGTAAACGGCCACCTCGCTCGCCGGGATAAGGCCCCTGGGCCCGCGCAGGTCCGACACGGTGACCCGCGCCTGCTTGAGGCCGCGCAGCGCCCGTACGGCAAGCGTGATCGGCTCGTATTCGCCCTGCGCGGCGAACGCTGCCAGGGCGCCCTCGCGCTCGCCCGGCCGGGGCCGGCTGTTGGGGAAGACCACGTCGAGCCAGTGCCGGCGGAAGAGCACGTACCCGCGGCGTTGCTCCTCCGGCGTAGGCGCGAGCGCCGGCGCGGTTTCCTCGTAGATCAGCGGAGTGAAGCGCAGATCGAGCGTGGCGAAACGGAGGTTGTCGATGTAGAAGACCCGGTCCTCCCGCGGCTTGCTCGCGTAGGGATAGATGCGCGTGATTTTGGTCGTGCCCAGGTTGCTCTTGAGGCCCTTGATGTAGATCTCGTACGTGACCTTCTTGCGCGGGGCGATGTTGCGGCCGGCGAACATCTTCTGGCCGTTCGCGCCGTCGATGCGCATGGACAGATACTGGGCGCGTTGCATGGGGTTGTACACGTCAAACGCAATCACTTGATACGCGGCAAGATCAGATTGCTTCGGCACGAACGACACGCCCGGCCACGTATCCTTCTGGCTGCCGGGCAGGAAGACCTTCACCGCGTACTGGCCCTGGGTGGCGTGCTCCTTCACACGCTCGACCTTTGCGCCTCCGCTGGGGCGCAGCGCCCACATATCGTCCGGCGTTTCGAACGAGGAGATGAGCTGCCCCTGCGCTGCCGTGCAGATGAGCATGAGGATGCCGGCTATGAACGCTTGTTGCTTGAGCATCGATCAATGTCCTTGAGCTTGGCTTCTGTGCGAAGGCCCGCGCTTTAGCCTCTGCATGGGTTCTCGGATTGCAGCGCGCTCCGTGAGAGCGAGTTGTCAGTATACTCGCTCTGGTCCCGGAGAGGCAACTTGTGCTGGGCCAGAGGCATTTGCTCTGTAAGCCTGCATCATGCCGTGGGACCGATCTGGGCCGGCGGGGCCGCAGGTAGCCGCCCCCAAAGGGGCAACGGTATCAGCCCAGGGTTGCGAGCGATTCGCTACCCTGGGCACGAAGATGCGTGAGTCCGACGTTCCCTGAAAGGGAACCGGAAATGCCCGCGGCCCTCCCTGTTCCTCATGGACCGTTCTGCCGCGGGCGCCCCCGCGCGTAGCGCATCCCTTTCAGGGATGTCGTGCGCGGAAGGTGCATGGCCCTCCCAAGGCAACCTCGCCAGTTCCCCCCCTTTCTGCAACAGCGTGTTCGGCAGAGGGAGAAACCACAGATATCCGCAGATGGAACTCGAGGCTCTCCCTTCCGATCAGCGTGATCTGTGGGCATCTGCGTCTATCTGTGTTTTCCGCCTGCCGAGGCAAACGGCCTCGCTTGAAAGGTGGACGTAGCTGAGGACTTTGGCTACCGTGGTGCGAGTGGCATCCTCCAAGTTGTGAAACGACTGGAGCAAGCTGCGCGCGAGGACAAGGCCTTGGCCCGGGAGTTGGAGAGAATGAGGAAGGGCATGTAGAGTTCGCCGCCCCCTTGCCAGCGTTGCAGAGCGCCAGTACAATACAAAACATGCTTTTGTTGGGCTAACGCCGCTTTCCGCCGCCTTCGCCTGCATGCTGGCGCATGCGGCTACGCGCCGGTTCGGGAACTGGAGTCCCCCATGACCACGAACGCCCTGTCCTCTCTGCTCGATCGCATTCAGCAGGTGCGGAGGCTGCGCTCCACGCGCTACCACATCATCTTCCTCTGCACGCTCATCGGCATCTTCGGCTTCCTCTTCATCGCGTTCAGCGCGCTCGACATCGCGATCAAGCTCGATCCCGGCCCGCGCGCGGTCGCGTCCAGCGCGTGTCTGCTCGCGCTGATCGCCACGCTGTGGCGGCTCGTGGGCGTGGGTCTGCACGAGCGCCGCGAGGCCGCGCGGCTCGCGGCCGAAGTCGAGCGCATGAACCCCCAGGTTGAGACCGCGCTCAGCACGTCCATCGAGTTCGGATCCGACCCGGAGCGCACGGAGAGGCTCTCGTCCCAGCCGATCGTGGACGCGCTGGTGGAGGACACGGAGCAGCGCGCGGCGGCGGTGAACTTCCTCGCCGCGGTGAATTGGCGCCGCGCCCAGGCCGCGGCCGTGTGGCTTCTCATCATCGTCGGCGTGTGCGGCTTCTACAGCATCGAGTACGCGCGCCTGGCGCGGCTCACGTTCCTGCGCATGGTGCAGCCGTGGAAGCCGCTCCCCGCACCGACGCTCACCTTGGCCGACGTGAGCCCCGGCGACTGCGAAGTGCGCAAGCTCGGCAATTTGTCCGTCAGCGCGCACCTCGAAGGCCGCATCCCGGAGGAGGCCCGCATCCAGTACGGCGCGGTCGCGTCGCCTGACGAGACGCCGAAGGAACTGCACAACGAGCCCATGACGCGGCGCAAGGCCGACCACTACACGTTCCAGTTCAGCCGCCTCACGGACAGCCTCAAGTTCCGCGTCCTCGCGGGCGACTTCCGCAGCCAGTTCTACTACGTAGACGTGTTCGAGGTGCCGCGCATCGTGCGCATCAACATGACGTTGACCTATCCCGAATACTGCGGCCTGGAGCCGAAGGAACTCAAGGACTCGATCGGCCCCATCACCGCGTTGCGCGGCACGCGCGTGCGCATCCAGGCGTTCGCCAACAAGAAGCTGCGCCGCGCGGGCGTGCGCTTCCACAAGGGCGCGCCGAACTTCGTGGCCGCGACGCTGCCGGCCGACGACGAGATGGCCGTCGAGTTCACGATTACCCAGAACGACCGCTACAAGATCTGGCTCGCGGACGCCAAGGGCCGCGTGAACGAAGACGCGGTCTTCTACACGATCAAGGCGCTCGACGACGAACGGCCCAAGGTCGTGCTCAAGCGGCCCAAGAAGGATCTCAAGGCGCGCAAGACGACTGAAGTGAACCTCGAAATCGAGGCCAGCGACGACTACGGCATCAGCAGCGTCGGCATCGCGTACAAGATCAAGACCGACGCGGAGCAAGTCGTCACCATCGACGAGTTCAAGCGGCGCATGCGCGAGGCCAAGTCCATGGACACGCTGTTCCTGGAGGAGATGGGCCTCGCCGACACAGACATTGTGACGTATTACGCGTTCGCCATGGACAACGACACCGTGAGCGGGCCCAAGGTGGGCCGCTCGGCGCTGCATTTCATTGAAATCTCGCCGTACGCCATGCAATACAAGAAGGACGAGAAGAAGGGCGGCGCCGGGAAGAAGAAAGACGAGGGAGACAAGGAGTTCATCCCCAAGCTCGACGACGTGATCAAGAAGCAGAAGAAGCTGCTCGCCGACACCTTTGGCCTGAATAGCACGCTCAAACGCCTGCTCACCGACGAGCAGAGCGCGCAGATCATGAACCTGGGCTCGAAGCAGGAGAAACTGCGGAACAATACGGAGCAACTCGCGCGCCGGCTCATGCAGAACCTCATGAAGCTCGGCCTGAGCAAGCAGATCGACCGCGCCGAACACCTCGTGCGCAGCACAAACGAGATGGGCCTGGCGTCGTACCTCTTGAGCGACCTCAAGAGCTTCAGCGCGGTCAAATACGAAAACACCGCGCTCTACCACCTCTACCGCGCCAAGCGCGACCTCATCAAGCTGATCCAGGAGACCAAAGACCCGGAGATGCGCAAGAAGCTGGAGCAGGCGCTCCAAGGCGCGGCCAAGGATCAGCAAGAGGATGAGCAAAAGAAGGAAGAGCAGGACATCGAGGAGCTGCGCCAGCAGGCCAAGCAGATCGAGCGCATGCGCGACCAGCAGAAGAAGCTCAACGAGCAACTCGAGAAGCTCGCGGCGAAGAAACTGCGCGAGCAGACGCAGAAGAAAGAGAAGGGCGACAGCACGCCCAAGCAGAACGGCCAGCAAGCGCCCGAACCCGGCCAAGTCGCTAAAAAGCAGAGCCAGCTTAGCGACAAGGCCGAGCAGAAAGCGCAACAACTCGCCCAGCAAGCCCAGCAGTCTGAGCGCCTGCCCATCAACCCCGCAGAGGATATGGCCCGCGCAGCGAACGAGATGAAGGATACGGCCAAGGCGCTCCAGAAGGACAAGCAAGACGAGGCCCGCGACCGCGGCAAGAAAGCCGACCAGCACATGAAGAAGGCCCTGCGCGAGATCAAACGCGCGATGGAGCGCTCACTCGCACAGCAGCTCAAAGACGCCGCCAAGCAAGCCCGCGAACTCGCAGACAAACAGAAGCAACTGCGCGAGGAAACCCAGCAGGCCGCCAAGGCGCCCCAACAGCCACAGCAACAGCAAACGCAGCCCAAGCAAGGCCAGCCAAACCAGCAGCAGGCGCAGGCGAAGAACGGGCAGCAGCAACAGCAGCAAGCCCAAGCCAAAGGCGGCCAGCAGCAACAAAACCAACAGCAACAGCAAGCCAAGGCCCAGAGCGGGCAGCGCCAGAAGGATCAGCAACAGCAACAGGCCGGCGGACAGGGCAAGCCGCAAGACAAGAAACAAGAGCAGAAGCCACAACGCGGCGGAGAGCAACAAGAACAGAAGCTTGCTAAACGCAAGGGTGACAAGGCCGCCGCAGAGGCTATGCGCAAGCAGTTAGAAGAAACCGCCAAGGCTGAGGCACAGAAGACGCCCGAAGCCCTGGCGAAACGACAGGAGAACCTGCGCCGCGACCTGGAGGCGCTTGGCAAGAAGCTCGAACACCTGGGCGAGCGCGTGAAAGAGACGGAGCCAGAGATCGGCAATGACGTGCAGCAAATCGCCAAGCAGGCCCAACAGGGCAAGGCCCGGGACGAGATGGAGAAGGCCAAGCGCGACCTCGAAGCGCGCAAGCTCGCCCAAGCCGCCGACCCACAACGCCAGGCCGAGCGACAGCTCGATAAGCTTGCCAAGGACACGAAGGAGGCCGCAGACGAGTTCGCGGCCGACGATGAAGAGCGCCTGGCCAAGGCCATCCAGAAGGCGGAAAGCATCGCCAAGAAGCAGGAGCAGATCAACAAGAACCTCGAACGCATGAAGCAGATGCCGGCCAACAACCCCGCCCGGCCCCAGCAGGCCAAAAAACTGGCGAAGGAGCTGGACGCGGCCCGCAAGGACACCCAGACGCTCGCCAAGCAAGTCGACCGCATCCGGCAGCTCCAAGAGGCCGGCATGGACGAGCAAATCCAGGACACGGTGGCCAAGGCCGCCGAGCAAATGGCCCAGGCGCGGGACAAGGTGGCCAACCAGGATCCCGAGGGAGCCAAACGCAAAGGAGCCGAAGCCAAGAGGGAGCTGGACCAGACCGCCAAAGCGCTGCGGCAGCAGATGAAGGAAGCGCTCAGCCAGAAGCTCGCTCGCGCAGTCGATGCCGCGAAGAAAGCGCTGGAGAAACAGGAGTCGGCCAAGGCTGAGACACAGAAGGCGCAGCAAGCACAGAACCAGCAGCAACAGGCTAAACGCCAAGCCTCGCGCCAGCAGTCGAAGCAGAACGCCCAGCAACAAGCCCAGGCGCAAGCACAAGCCGCACAGAACGCAGCCAACGACCAGGCCATGGCCAAGGCTCAGACGCAGGCGCTAGAGAAGGAGCTGGACGAGATCGAGCGCCAGGCCAAGAAGACGCACCCGAAGATGGCAAAGGACGTGGGCAAGATTGCGCGGGAGATGAAGTTGCGCCGGCCCGTGCCGCGCATGGAGCGAGCGCAGCGCGACCTGGAGCGCAAGAACTACAAGTCCGCCCAGAACAACCAAGCGGCTGCGGCCAAGACCCTGGCGCAAGCCCAGGCGAAGCTCGACGACCTGTACAAGGACACCACGTCCATGCCCCTGGCCACGCTCAAGGCGGCACGGCAGGAGGCCGAGGAGCTACAGAAGCAGATCGATCAGATGAAGCGCGAGGCGCAGAAACTCGCCCGGCAGATGCCCCGGCAGCCAAGCGCCAAACCTAGCGAGCGTGAGAGGAAAGCCGAGAAACAGTTGCAGCAGCTTCAGAACAAGCAGGCTAGCGCAGAGGCCAAGGCCGACCGGTTCGCGGACCGCGTCGAGCGGCTCAAGCCGGATGAGTTGGATGGGAAGGCGATCGAGGAGCTGAAGGCCGCCATGAAGGACGCGGCCGCGAAGCTCGGCCAGCGCCGGCTCAAGGAGGCCACCGTGGGGCACAGCCGCTCGCAGCGCGCGCTCCAGAAAATCGGCGACGGCATCATCAAGCGCATCGAGCGTATGATCGCGGAGCGCAAGCGCAAGGAGCCCATGGAGGAACACGCGCCCGACCAGTACAAGGAACTCGTGCGCCGCTACTACGAGGCGCTGTCCGCGAAGTAGGGCCAGGGGCCGGCGAAGCTTCGCCTCAAACCGTCGAGGTGGAGCGGAATGCCTTCGCATTCCGAACCATGGTCCGGCAACAATACGGAAGGCGAAGGCCTTCCGCTCCCGCGCTTCACCCACTCGATGTCGGCGCCCAGACGTAGCCCAGGTCTCTGAGCGCGGTGCGGAACGCGCGTTCGTTCTGCTCGGGCACGGCAAGGTGGCGGTCTCCGGCCGGCAGGCACAGCTTGGCGAGGCGGCTATCGTTTGCGATGAGTTGCGCGAGATGGGGATCGTCCGCTTCGATCAGGTGGCAGCGCCCTCGGCCCACGAGTCTGCCCGCCCGGCCGCCCATGTCCTCCAGGAACCGGTTGACATTGTCTGGCACGACCGCGCCGCTTCGGGCGCTCAGGAACTCGATGATCTCGGACACGCGCTGGCCCTGTTCGACCGCGGCGAGCACGCTCTTACGCGTCAGTTTCCACACGCGCTCCGATACCGGCTCACAGAAGCGACCGAGGAATACCATGTCCGACTTGAGGCTCGGGTCGTCGTCCGTGACCACGATCTCCATGTTCGGCGTCACGGTGAACGCCTGCTTCATTTCGATCTCGGGCGGATCGAACGTGTCCGTAATCCCAAGGCAGTAGGCCCCAAGCGCGTTGATGCGGAACGCAAGGAGGCCGTCGTATCGGCTCAGGCAAGACATACCGTCGGTGCCCCATAGCTCCTGCCAATCGTTGCGCGCTTGCTCGGGGGGGGTGTGCGCCACATCCACAATGCCGAGCGTCGCAAGGTACTCCCAGAGGAGGACCATGGTGTAGCGCCCTTCGGTGACGGCCCAGCCACCACCATAGCCGAGGTTCCCGTACTGGCGGTCACCAACGTAGAGGCGCCAGGGGTCCGACGTCACGCAGAAATCATGCCCACTGGCTCTCATGTAGCGGAAGAACTCGTCGATCACGACCCACTCTCCGACCGGGCACTCGCGCAGCGTATCGAGGATGGCCTCCCGGCGTTCTGCTGGGTCGGTCATGTAACGCTTGCCGCGGCCGGATTGCCCTTTGATCTCGTTGATGCGGCTGAACTCGTCCAGGACGTCGGTATAGGCCCACGCGTCCATGATGTGCATGAGGGTCTCGTGGGCAGGCTGGGCGAGCGCCTTCCTTCCGGCGGGCCGGAGCTTCAGCTTGCTGCCGGACAGGGACACGAGCTTGGCCGATTGGATCAGCAGCGGCCAGGCGAACGGTCGCATGGTGTCCGTCGCGGAGGCAACGACGCCCTTGGAGAGGAAATCGCCTGAGTGGAGAACCTCCAAGATCGCCTTGGCCCCGGCGAGCGTGACGCGCCGGGTCTTGGCGCTGACCGACACGCGGCCCGCGTCCACCAGCCGGAGCACGGCCGTCACGTAGTGGAGCGCCGGCCGGAGGGTCTCGTCCTCGGTCACCGGCACGTCCACATCCTTGGCATCCGTTTCGACTCCCAAGGCCTTCTTAAGCCACGGTGATGCATCCTCATGCGTGATCTTGGGAGGGATCGCTGGCGCCGTCTGGATCGCTACCGACCGAGGCTTAGGCACGAACGCGGCCAGGTCATCCTTGAGGGATGCTGGCAGCACATAGTTGAAACCGTAGAAGAACAGAGGCAGAAGGCCCTGCCGCTTCTCCTCCTCTTGGCGGCCGTAGTGGTATCCCCTCTCAATGCTGGTATCCGGTAGCTCGCCATACTTCGCGTGGAACCGCACGGGATCGAACGTGTTCCCCTGGCCGTGGACGACCTCCGCCACCGCGGCCTGCTCGATCTCGGTCAACTGCGCCCACGTGCGGCGCAACTCATCCCCGGTCAGGAGACGGGCCGCCCCGTCGACCAAATCGGCCTTGCGGGTCGGCGGCCTCTCTCCAGCGGCCCGGAGCAAGGCCCGCAACTTATCGGTGGTGTAATCGAGCAAGGCTTCTTCGGCGGATTCATAGTAAGTGTTGTCGTGGTACGTCATGGATACTCCAGAGAGGAACGGATGAGGTGCTGCGCAGCCACCACGGCCTCGTGCCAGCGGTGGCCCCGCCTTCTGGGGGAGCGCTCGACCAAGGTGCAGGCGCGGGGCCAAGGGGGTGACGCCCAACAGGGAAACGGTGCTTGACACGCGCCGGGTTACTAGTGTCGCGTCATGCTTGTGCTGTCGCATCGCTCGCGGCATAGCGGATGAGGCCTCCTCTGGCGTGCGTGGCAGCGCGTGCAGGGGGATTGTCGCCGGACTGCGTCGCGCTTGTAGTAGGCCCGTGAGGGCCTTCCGCTCGTGTGACGATTCGCCATCGCAGCAGAGGGCGCCCTTACGGTCGCCACTACGAGCGGGTCGCTCCCGCGGCCGCACAGCGGTGGCGTCGTGGGCGACATTTCAGTCGTGACATGACACTATTAA
>JAJRTI010000112.1 GCA_024278415.1 Planctomycetota bacterium
AGAACCAACGACGGCATGGGATTTGATCTACGGCCTCCGACATACACAGTCACCTTCATTTCTAATGCCACATTGCCGCTAACGTTGCGATCATGACCCACACCACTCGAACTCGATACGCTTGTGAAGTGAGCAAGCCCCCCTGGGGCCGGCTCACCGCGGCTGTCGTGTGTCTTGTGGCGCTGTCTGGGGTCAACTTGCTCCTGCCTTTGGCGCCCAAGAAGGCTATTGACGACGTCTTCCCCAGCGGGGACATGGGCCGGCTCGTGGTGCTGCTTGTGGGCTTGCTCGGGGTGTATCTGGCTCGCAACCTCTTCTACTTCCTCGCGGGCCACCTGACCAACCAAGTCGCCGGGCGCGTTGCGTTCGACCTGCGAAGCAAGCTCCTTGCGCGCATGGGCGCACTCTCCCTCGACTTCTACGACAAGCACAAGCCGGGCAAGCTGACCTCCCGAGTCTTGGACGACGTGGCCGCGGTCCAGGCGTTTGTCCAAAAGCAGGCCGTGAGGCTCATCATCGATGGCCTCATGCTCGGGGGCGTGATCGTGGTGGTCTTCTGCATGAACTGGCGCCTCGCCGCGGCCGCCATCGCGGTCTTCCCGATGCACATCCTTGCTTGCGCGCTCAGCCGGCGGCGCATCCAGGAGCGCACCGTCGCCACGCGCGAGCATCGCGCGGCCATGGCGAGCAGCCTGATCGACCTCGTGACCCGGGCGGCCGCGATCAAGGCCGCAGGCGCGCAGCAGCGCGAGGCGCGCTCCTTCATGCACACCATGCGCAACGCCTTCACCGCGAACATGAGCCTCGCAAGCGCCACGCTACAGCAGAAGGTGGTCGCCGACCTGCTCGTGGGGCTCGGCACGGTCGGCGTCTTCTGCTATGGCGGCCACATGGTCGCTTGCGCGGACATGTCCGTCGGGAGCTTCGTCGCTTTCTACGGCTACATCGTCACGCTCTACCCCCTCACCGCCCGGCTCGCGTCGAGCGTGCCTGCGGCCCTCGGCGCGGTCACGAGCTTCGACCGCGTGGTCGAACTCCTCGAACACGCCCCGGACGAGACGCCCGGCATCCTTGAAGGCCAGGAAGCGGATTTCACCGGCGACGTCGAGTTCAGTGGCGTCTCTTTTGGCTACGACACCGCCCACACGGTGCTCGACAACGTGACCTTTCGCGTGCGCGCAGGCGAACGCGTCATGGTCACCGGCGCCAACGGCTCGGGCAAGAGCGCGCTCCTCAGCCTGCTGCCCCGCTTCCGGCAGCCATCCGAGGGGCAAGTCCTGGTTAGTGGCCGCGACGTGGCCAGCATCCCGGCACAGACGTTGCGCCAGCGCATTGGCTTCGTGTTCCAGGAGCTTCAACTCTTCGACACGACCGTGCGCGAGAACATTCGCTACGCCCGGCCAGAGGCGACGGAGGCCGAGGTCCACGACGCGGCGCAGGCCGCCGGCGCACATGAGTTCATTGAGCGTCTCCCCCAGGGCTACGACACCCTCCTGGGCATGGAAGGCGTGCGCCTGTCCCTCGGCCAAAGGCAGCGCATCGCGCTCGCGCAGGCCCTCCTCAAGTCGCCTTCCATCCTGGTGATCGACGACGTGTTTGCGTCGCTGGACGCCGACTCCCGCCAAACGATTTGGGCCAACGTGGACAAGGCCATGGCCGGAGGCACGATCATTGTCGCGGCGGGCGACCCAGAGTCGGTCGGCGACGTGGACCGCGTCCTCCGCTTGCACGAAGGCCGCGTGTTGGAGGTGCGCACGCGCCAGACGCAACGGGCCGCGTAGCTACACCCGCCCCACCCGATCCCCGCCGTCCCGCTTGGCGTTGAACAGCGCCTCATCCGCACGGTCGATCAGGATATCGACCGTTGAATGTGTCTCAGGGGGGTAGGCCGCGATTCCGCCGCTCACCGTCAGATTCACGGGGCGCCGGTCGTCGGCGAACGAGTGCTCCCGGACCATGGCGCACACGCGCTCGGCCGCGAGGTAGCCGCTCTCTTCGTCCGTCTCCGGCATGATGATCGCGAACTCCTCGCCGGCGTACCGTGCGACCAAGTCCACGTCCCGTACCGCCCCTTTCAGGATGACCGCCACTTCCCGGAGGACCAGATCGCCCAGCTCCGTGCCTTGGGCGTCATTCACCAGCTTAAACCGATCCACATCGAACATGAGCAGGCAGAACCGCGAGCCGTAGCGTTTCGCGCGCTTGAGTTCCTTGCCGAGTTGCTCCATGAAGTGGTCGCGGTTGAACACTCCCGTGAGTTCGTCCATGATGGACATGCGCCGAAACTTCTCCTTCAGGTCGCGCAGCTCATGGTCGTAGGACTGGCGTTCGAGTTCCGCACCCACCCATTCACTCAGGATCGTCAGAAGCTCCGACGCCACGCCGTGGAAAGCCATCGGCTCCGAACTCATTGCGGCGAGCGCGGCTAAGACTCTGCCGTCTTGCCGGCGAACGGGCACGCCAAGGTAGGCCTTGATGCCGCCGTCCACGACGATCTTCAACCCCTTCAATTCGTCGTGCTGATCCGCGTCGTGCACGAGCAGCGGCTTGTCCGCTTCGATCACTCTCGCGCTGAGCGTGTCCTCCGCGTTCCATTTCCCTCCCACGGCCAATTCGGGCGGGAGGCCGGTCGACGCTTTCGCGAAGACCTGCCCACGCTGAATCACGTCCACCGTGACCATGGGGACGTCAAGGATTCGCGCCGCCTCCCCCACGATGACCGGCAGCACGGGGTCATCGCCCTCGAACAACCGCAAGCTTAGCCTGAACAAGTCGCCCATCCACTGGGCTTGCGTCTCCAACTGCGCGATACGTTCGGTCTCTACGGTGGACATGGCGGGCCTCTCATCTGGATGGGCGCAACGCCGGTAGGTAGCGTAGACAACAAGTACGCAACAATGCTATTGTATCGGGCCAGGCGGGGGCGTCAAGACGCCGCACGCCAGGGTCACAGGCGGGGTCAGGTCTCAACTTACAACTTAGAGCTGCTGATCGGCTGCAACGTGGTTATCCTTAGGCATGCCAGGGCCACGCATATGGTCAAGCCCTTGCCAGCGCTAAGTTGTAAGTTGAGACCTGACCCCACAATTCATTCTCTTGGTGCACCCATGTTAGAAACCGGAACAGTCCTCGAAGTCACTACCACGACAGCCAAGATCCGGCTGGAGCCCACCGCGTCCTGCGACTCCTGTGGGCACAAGGGCTCCTGCGCGGGGAGCGCAGGCAAATCGTTTGTGGTGGACGCGGAGAACGCGTGCTCTGCACAGCCTGGCGACTGCGTCCAGGTTGAGATGACGCCTGCGCCGGCGTGGATGGCGATTGTGTTCGTCTTTGTTGTGCCGATCGTGCTCATGCTCGCGGGGTTTGCTGTTGGTTATCAACTCACAGCGCAGGACTGGGGCGCCGCGGTCGGCGCCGCGCTTGGCCTCGTTGCCGGTTTTATCTCGATGTGGGCCGCAAACCGCACGCTTCTCACGCACCCCGAATACAACCCGACAATCATCCGCGTCCTCGAGGAGGGCTGACGTGCCACCGCGGGCCGCATCCATCGCCCATGCCATCGCCGGCCTTGCCTTCTTCGCTGCGGCCGCGGCGAGCGCGCAGTCGCCCATGGGCTACCTGCCCGAGGACACGCTGCTCTTCGTGTCGATGCCCGACGTGGATCGCACCGCGGCGAGTTTCCAGCACACCGCGCTCCACGAGATCTGGGGAGACCCTGAGGTGCAGCCGGCGCTGCGCAAGGCCGGCCAGTGGCTCTTGGCCGCGGCCCGCTCCAAAATCGCCGCGCTTCGGGGGAAAGCCAAGCCGCAGGGCGGGCTTAAGAACGGCGACTTTGCCGGCGTCTTTGGCGGCCAGGCCACGCTCGCGCTCCTCGACCTCGACGCATCCTTCAAGCCCCCAGTCCCACGCCTCGCGCTGGTGTTAGGCGTGCGCGACGAGGCCCGGTTCGCCGCACTCTGTGCGGAGGTCGACGCCGCGATGGCATCGTCTGGCAACGCGAAGCTGCACAAGGAGGTGCGCCAAATGCGCGGCGCGGCCGTCACCGTCTGGACGGACGGATCGCCGCACGCGGTCTGCCGCGCGCGGGTCGGCCAGCTCTGCGTGCTCACCCTCTCGACCGGCGCCATGGACACGATCCTCGCCGGGCTGGCTGGCGCGGGCGGAGCCACTGTAGCGGCCGCGCGGTCCATTGCGGAGGTGCAGCGCCGGCTGGGAGGATCAGGCTGCGATTTCATCGCCCACGCCAACGTCGCTCGCCTCCTGCCTCGTTTGGGCCTGGCCGGCGACGCGGCCAACGCGACAGGGCTGGCCGGCATCCACTCGGCCACTCTCGGCCTGGCCATCACCCCTCCCGGCATCAAAGACGCCCTCTATGTGTATGCCCCGGGCGAACGCCGCGGCCTCCTTGGCCTAGTGCAGCCCGGCGAGGCCCCCACGGCCATGCTCGCGTTGGCGCCGCCGGACGCGCGCAGCGTTCGAGTGGCCCAGCTCGACTTGGTCCATGCCGCGGCCGAGCTGTCGCGCGCGCTCAAGGCGACTTTGCCGCTGCGCCATGCCGCCATCGCCGCGCGCTTGCGGCGGTTCGAGCAAACCTTTGGGCTCAACCTGCGCGACGACGTGCTCGCCGCGCTCGGCGACCGCTTCGCGGCCATCACTTTCGACGCGCGCGGTCCTTCATGGCTCGGCTTGGGCACGTGGGCCGCGATCGCCGAAGTGCGAGACGCAACCCGCTTGCGCCGCTCGTTGCTCCGCATCGCTTCGCTCTCGAACGCGGCCGCGAAATCGAAGTCCCAGCCCCTCCCCTGGCGCACCATGAAACACGCCGGCGTCGCCGTCCACTATGCGGTCAGTTCCGTGCCTCTGCTCTCGCCCTGCTTTGCCGTCACGGACCGATACGCGATCTTCGCTTTGCACCCGCAGGCCATCAGGCAAGCCCTGGACCGCATAGCCACGCCGTCCCCAGACGTTCGGTCCCGTCCGGACTTCCAGCGGGTCATCTCGCACGTCTCCCAGCCGAGCGCGCTACTTCGCTACACGGACCTTCGGGCGGCCACGAACGAAGCGTATGCCGCGTTGCCGGCGTTTCTCACTTGGCTGGCCGGTCGGGGCCAGCGCGTGCGAATCGATCCGGCCTTGCTCCCGCCGTTGGACAAGATATCGGATCGCCTTTTCGGCAGTGCGGCGAGCCTGACGAGCGACGCGCAGGGGCTGTGTTGGGAGTGCTACTCGCCCTACGGCGGGGTCACGCTGGGGTGCGCGGCCGCGGGATGGGGCGCGTGGGCGTTGCTCAAGCCCTAGCAGCCCGTCAACAAAGTGCTGTCGTGCTACGACGGGCTCTTGGGGCCGATCTCTTCGTTTCGAAATCTCGACGAATGGACGCATTCGCCTGCGATTTCGCGCCTCGATCTCGGCCCCAATTCCTCCGTCTCGCGACGGACGACTCTATTGACGGTCTGCCAGCCAAGCGCTCTGCGCGCGCTCACCCGTCCACCAGTGCGCCGGCACACGACGACCCCGCGCCGGCTGTGCACCCAAAGCAGTGGTTGCCCGTCACGATCTTCCGCGGGCGGCGCAATTGCCCGTTCACATTCGCAATCGTGAGCCCATCCACCTCTGCGGGCAGTCCGAGCGCGAGGTTGAAATCGCAGTCGTAGAGCCGGCCGTCCCAATCCACACACACCTGCCCTCGGCACATGAGCCCGTCGAGCGTCGCCTCGTTGAACGCGGCCTGCAACTCCGCCACGTACGCCTGAAGCTGTCCCTCGCGTTGGAGCCGCTCGCCGAAGCGGCCGATGGGCATGTTGGTGATCGTCAACAGTCGGCTGAACTGGATGCCGAATCGATTCCCCAGTTCGCGGCGGTACGCCTCCTCCAGCTCCGCCTGCTCCCCGGGGAGGAACGCATCGCCGGGGTTGTACACCAGATCCAACGGCAGCCCCTCGGCCTGGCCGTATCCCAGTCTGTTGAGCCGACGAATCGCGTCGATGCTCTGCTCGTATACGCCGGGGCCGCGCTGTGCGCGCACGTTCTCCTCCAAGTAGCATGGCATCGAGGCCACCAGCGCCACGCCGCGGTCGCGCAAAAACTCCATGATGCCGTCACACTCAGGCGCCAACATGGCCACGAGGTTGCTGCGCACCATCACAGGCCTCCCCGTCTTTGCAAGTGCGTCGATGAACTCCTGAAACTGCGGATGCAATTCTGGAGTGCCGCCAGTCACGTCCACCACATCCCACTCGGCCTTGGCCGCCGCGTCCACGACCGCGGCCATGATGCCATCGCCCATCATCTCCGTGCGCGCGGGTGAACACTCCAGATGGCAGTGCTTGCAGGCCAAGTTGCACAAGCGCCCCACGTTGACTTGCAGCTTCCCAATGCGAGCCGTCGAAAGCCCTGTCGGGATCACACCCATGATGTGTTCATCAAACGCGTTCATCGGTCCCTCCGTACGCTGTTGCGCCAGATCCAGGCCGAGCCCGTGTACCTTCTCACTCGCAAACTCTGCCTGCCCGGCGCTATTCCCCAAGTGTAGCAAAAGCCGCTCTTGCTCGGAAACGCATGCGACGCATTGGCGTGCGAGGCATAGGCAACGGCACCGTGTGCGCGACTCCTTGCTTCTGCCAATTCGTTGCTACTCCAGATACGATGAAGGGCAACGAATGGATCGCCCCACCAAACAGCGAGAGCGCTGGTCTTCGACTCATAGGGTCCTCGCGGAATCTTGGCTGATCGTAACATTTCAGCCGAGTGCAAAGAGTGGTCTTGCCTCGCCTGGAGCGTGGGAGCGCGCCGCTTGTAGTGGCGACCGTCAGCGCGCCCTCTGCGCTGCTGCCGATTCGCTGCCCGTGCGGAAGGCCCTCACGGGCCTACTACAAACGCGGCGTCGCCGACATGCGAGCGCGGGAGCGCGCCGCTTGTAGTGGCGACCGTCAGGGCGCCCTCTGCGCCGATGGCGATTCGCTGCCCGTGCGGAAGGCCCTCACGGGCCTACTACAAACGCGGCGCGGGAGCGCGCCGCTTGTAGTGGCGACCGTCAGGGCGCCCTCTGCGACGATGGCGATTCGCTGCCCGTGCGGAAGGCCCTCACGGGCCTACGACAAACGCGGCGCCACAGCACAGGTAGGACAACTGGGGTTTTGCAAGTGGCTCCGTAAGCCATCGCTCCGCCGACACGGGGTCGGCGGGGGCGCGATCCCTATTGCACTCGGCTGAAATGTTGCGGCCCATCAAGGCCGCCAAAACAGGGCACGGGACAGACGATCGGGCATATGATATCCTCCACACAAGGTCGAGTCTGCGGCTTGCGGCAACGCGATCTGCTCACCGCAACAGTCGCAGGCACAAGTAACTCTGCACGGAGAAGCACCGCCATGCCACGAACCACTACTGCCCTTCTTGCAGCCCTCGCCTTGATGGGAGCCGCTATGGGGAGCCCAGCGAGGAACCTGCTGGAGAACAGCGGCTTCGAGGAGGACTGGGACGAGGATGGCATCCCCGATGGCTGGCAGATGCTGACGCAGAAAGGCGAGCCCACGGGAGCCAGGTCCACGGATACGCCCAAGTCTGGCAAGGCCTGTGTGTTCGCGGCCACACCCAACGCGGGAGCCGTGGGCTACTGGTCGCAGTTGGTGAAGCTGAGGCCAGGCATGAAACGGTTCCGGCTGACCGCGTCCGCGCGCACCGAGGCCGGCGCGCAAGCCAACGTCAGCTTCAGCGCGTACGCAGCCGGCACGCGCAAGTGGCTGGCCGCCAACTACGCGCTCGTCAAGGTCAAAGGCAAACCCAACTGGCAGACGGGCACGGCCGAGTTCGCCGTGCCCGAGGGCACAGGCTCCGTGCGCATCGCGCTCTGGTGCAACTACGGCGGCAAGGGCTACGGCCGCGTTTGGTTCGACGAGGTCTCCCTCCAGCCACTGGGCTACCAGCGCGCGCCCGCGTCGAAGAACTTGGCAGCCAACGCCGATTTCGAGACGGTAGCGAAGCCAGGGCAGCTTCCAAAGGGATGGGCGTTCGCCAAGTCCGGCAAGGAACCGGCGAAGCCGTTGGCGGGCAGCGGCAAGCCCCACGCCGGGCGCGTCTCACCCGGCATCGAGGTCGCGGCTGGCGCTACGGGCATGCTCTGGTCTTGGGCCCCCATGGCGCGGGGATGGGATGCGTACCGACTGAGCGCATGGGTGCGCACCGAGGGCGACGCCCGCGCGCTGGGTAGCCTGAGTGCGTACAACTCAGGCAAGACAAAGTGGCTAGCGGCCGGATACAGCCTGTTCGATTCATCAACGAGCGGGCGGTGGCAACGTTTGGTCGGCTACTACCAGGCGCCTCCTGTGGCCGGCGTGTGGAAGATCGCGCTGTGGGCCAAGGGAGGGGCCAAAGGCGGCCGGGTGTGGTTCGACGACGTGGAGCTGCGGCCGGTTGAGTCCGTGCCCGCGTCACCATACGTGCCCAGCAACCCAGCCCCGGTCGTCTCCGCGGACGACCGCGCCCGCGGCTTCGTCGTGTTTCGGCGCAACTACCTCGACCTCATGCCGCCTAGCTATCGGCCTTCCAACGATGAGATCCGGAAGGACTTCTCCCTCGCAGCCGCTCGCGGCGAATATGAACCGATCAGCATCGGAGTTTACGCGCTGGAGGACATCAAGACTCTACGGATCGAGGTGTCCGTGCTCCGTTCGGAGGCTGGCGACACGATCCCGGCGAGCACCCTCGACGTGCGCGTCGTGCGGTACTTGGTCAAGCGATCGCACTACGGCCTGAACGACCGCGTGCTCGTGCCAACTTATCTCGAAAGCATCGACGAATTGCAGGTCGCCAAGGGCCAGGTGGGACAAGTCTGGCTCACGGTGCACGTGCCTCCA
>JAJRTI010000113.1 GCA_024278415.1 Planctomycetota bacterium
CCTAGCGCGGCCGTTGGCCGCAACCAAAGAGGTCGGAGGTGTCCCACGGATGGCAGAGCCGACCCACGGATGCAGAGCATGATTGGCGCAGACCATGGGGACAGCTTTGCCGCCTTTGGTGGCGCAGACCCCCATGCGGACGGTGGTCGCTAAGAGGCCGACATCACGCAACTTACGGATGCCGCCGCGTGAAAAATGCAAAGAAACTTCGATGTCCTCGACGTTAGTAGTACAGATGGCGCAGGTGGGAAGCGAGGGCGGCCGGCTCTATCTGGGTGATCGAGGGGCGGGGGCGTCGGGGTCACGGGCGCGGATGTCCGTGAGCAGATGTGCAGCAGAGCACGCCTGCTCTCTCCAGTTTCCACGTCGGGCCTTGCGTGCCGATCCAGTTGATCCATTCGCCCGATTCGCTGCGGAAGATGCCGAGGTTGAAGGGGACTTTGGCGTCGGCCGCGGGGGAGACGCCAAGGGCCTTCAGCGGAATGGCCCATTCGCCTTGCCAGCCGGCTTTGCTGATCGAGGCTCGGAAGCGAACGGATTTGCCAAGGGCTTGCGACGCGGCCTTGGGCGCGCCGGCTTCGGTGCTGCTTCGATAAGTTCCTCCCGCGAATCCTCGCACAACCCAGACGACGGACTTGCCCCGGGGAGTCTTGCCCCGGATGCAGATCTCGGCGCCGTCGTCTTTGCGCCACTCGCGGCCGCGCGTGATGCGTGCAGTGGGGATGGCCATGTGCACGAACAGGTTCGCGCCATCCGTCGCGACGCGGGCAGTGCAAGGCTTGCCTGAGATCGGTACGCCGCTGGGCGTCTGCCTCAGCACGAGCGCCTTGCCGGGCCATTCGCCTTCACTCGCCCGGCCGTCGAGGGCCGGGGCCGTTGCGACGCGGACCGCTTGCGCGACGGGCTTGGGCCGCGGCTTCGCCGCGGAGCGGGGGCCGCGGAAGATCAGCCGGCCGCCGCGCTCCAGATCCCATGTCTCGCCGAGCGTGCCGGCGAACTGGATGAAGCCCTTGTTCTCGCTGCGGTAGGCCGTCACGTTTAGCGGCAGCACGGCCCGGTCCGAGGGAGTGAAGCGCAGCGCGGCGAAGGGAATGCGCCACTCGCTTTGCCAGACCTTCTTGCCGACCCTCGCCGCGTAGCCCACGGTCTTGCCAAACGCGTCGGCTTGCGGCGCGCCCGCGATGGCCAGGCTATCGAGCGTGCCGTCCGCGAACCCCCTGAGCACGTAGGTGACTGGCTTGCCATCGGCGAGTTGGCCTTGCACCGCGATCTCCACGCCTTCGTCCGCGCCCCACGTGTGGCCCAGCTTGCGGTCTTCAGGGAACATGCTGACGATAGACAGGCCCACGTAGAGGTGGGTCTTGTCCGCTCCGAACTTGGCCATGATCGGCGCGCCGCGCGCGCGGCGCTGGTCCGGCTGTTCGCTGAGGGATGATCCGCCGGGAGGCCACTCCGCGCCGTCGAGTTTGCCATCGAGCACGGGGGGCTTGGCCATGGCCACGACGCGCGCGTACTTGGGCTTGTTGCGCGGCGTGTGCTTGGGCCGGGGCATCGCGTCGGAGATGGCCGGCGCCACGTCGCCGGTCTGCACGAGCAGGTTGCCCGACCACTCCGTGACCGCGTCGGGGTCGCTGATTTTCAGCGCGCCATCGAGCTGAAACGTGTTGCCGATGAACTTGAGCCCGGCGCAACGGCTGGTTCCCAGGCTCATGCCGCCGGCGTTGATGAACACGTTGTCGCGGATGACGCAGTTGAGCGTCATGTGGTTCTGGCTGGGCCGCTCGACTCCGATGGACACGTTCTTCTCGACGATGCAGCCGCGGCATTTCTCGTCGAGGTAGTACGCGGACACGCCGTAGCCCTTGCCGGCTGGCGCGATGTCGCGCACCACGTTGCGCCGCATGATGAGGCCCTGGGCGCCGCCCGAGTAGATCGCCGCGCCATCGTGCAGCACCTGCATGCAGCGGTAGAGCACATTCTCCTCGACGAGGGTGCCGGCCCCGCCGGGGGTCATGCCGGAGTAGGGGGTGTCGTGGATTACGTTGCGCCGGATGACGTAGGTGCTATTGCGGCCGCCGGCGGACAGGCCGATCGCACTGGGGTAGAGCATGCCGACGTGGTGGATGCGGTTGCCCTCGAATCGGCCCGTGCCTCCGCCCGCGCGCAGGCCGCCGGCGCCCAGGTGATGCAGGCGGCAGCGCTCGATGCGCAGGCCGCGGCTGGCCCACTCGCGGATCGCGTGGCCGGCCGTGTTCGTGATTTCCACGTCGGCGACGTGGATGCCCTCGCCCCATGCGATCTGGAGCGCGCCTCGGTAACGGCTCGCGCCGAACCCGCCGGCCTTGCAGGGCGTGGTCGTCGTTGAGAGCGTCAGGGATGTCAGCGTGACGTTCCGCACGGGCTTGCCCTTCTGCCCTCGCACCCCAAGGATGGTCTCCACGCGCGGCGCGACCGCGAGGGCCTTGCTCATGTCTTCGTCTGGCAGCGGCCAGTACACGATCCGGCCGGCGTCGCGGTCGAGGTACCATTGCCCGGGCTTCTTCATGCCTTCTCGCACGTTCCAGACCACGTACGTGCGCTTCCCGAACGCTCCCGGCGGATGGCCGCAGGGCGTGGAGAACGTCAGCGTGCGCGTGGCGGGGTCGATGGCCTTGACGCCGACCATGGACTCGTCCCACATGTGATATACGGTCACCTCCGCGTTGCGCACGCTCAGCCACGGCCCCAAGTCGCCGGCGCGGTATTGCATGGTCGTGCGCTCCTTCAGCGTCGGCTTGCGCTCCCACCCGCCGCCGGCCGTGCTCATCCAGCGCACGGGGAAGTGCGACTCGTGCGTGAAGCGTCCGGTCTCCGGCAGCCGCGCCCGCGGGCAGAGGCGGTCGTTGACCACGAGCGCGCGGAAGTCCCACTTGCCGGTCTTCACTTCCGGCGCGTCTGTGGCCCAGAAGCGGTCTCCATCCCTGCGCCAGCCGGCGACGCGCTGGCCGCCATAGATGATCGTCTTGCCCTGGCCCGCGCCCTCGATGGCCAGCCCCGCGTCCTTGGCTTCAAGCACGATCGGCTCGCTGACGTAGTAGCGCCCGGGCGCGAGTTGGATGCGCCTCGCCTTGCCCGCGTGCTTGCGGCTCGCCGCGAGCGCCGCTGCGAGGGTCGCCATGGGGCCGTCTGCGCCGGCCGGCTTCGCGCGCTGGCCCGTCCATGCGTCGTTGCCTTTTGGGGAAACATACCACGTCATTGGCTCCGTCGCCGGCATCGCCGCGGCCATCGCTAGCAACAGCAGCGCTGCCGCCAGTTTGCTTGTGATCTCGATGCGCATTAGTATCTCCTTCGTCGGGCGTCAGGCGTCGCGCCCCAAGCTATCAAGGCCGTGCCGCGTCAGCAAGCCGGCCCGGCCCTTGAGCTGTTCGTAGCACGCACGTCAGTGCGTTCCGCTCTGGAGCTTTGCGCTGTAGCATGGTCCAGAGACGCTCTTACGAGCGTGCTACGAACGCGCGTGGCCCATGGCGCGGACTTGCGAAGTAACAAGGCGGGCTTCGCCCGCAACCCAAGGCTTCTGGCTGTCATGGATCAGAGGCAAGACGTGGCGTGTGGAGGGCAGGTTCGCTGTTCCGTATTGCGTATTGCGTATTCGGATCGCGATTCGAGATACGCAATACGCAATACCCTGCCAAGAGTGCGCGCACACCACGCAACATCTTGTTTTCCATACCAGTTCCGGATGGCTAAGGCACTAAGGAGACCCCATGCCTTCCATCGAGATCCTCGATACGGGCCGGTTGGACGACCGCGACTCCGCGTTCCCCCAAGCGGTGCAACTGCCTAACGGAGACGTGCTCTGCTCCTTCAGCGTCGGCGGGGGGCCCGAGGTGCACGGCGGCACCGAACTCGCCCGATCAACGGACAGAGGAAAGACATGGACGTTGGCGGGCTCCATCCTGCCGCCGACGGCGGAGCCGCCCACCTCGAACTTCCTCAAGTTGACGCTCGCGCCCGACGGCGAAACCCTCTACGCCTACGGCGCGCGCCTGCACCGGCGGCCTGGGCAGAAGTTCGGCGAGGGGGCGAACGACGCGGTGCTCTGCACTTCCACGGACGCCGGCCGCACTTGGTCCGCTCCGTCGGTGGTGCCCATGCCTTGCGACTGTGCAACGGAGGTGTCGTTCGGCGCGTTGCCCCTGAGTTCCGGCCGGCTGCTCGCCCCGGCCGCGACGCTGCCATCGAAGGATCGTTTGGGGGAGAGAGTGCTGGTCGCCATATCGGATGACGCCGGCCGGACGTGGGGCGGCCACGCGACGGTCTTCCATGATCCCGATGGCAAGCTCGGCTACTTCGAGCACAAGCTCGCCGAGTTCGCGCCCGGCCACGTCATGGCCGTGTGCTGGACCGTGACTCTCGGCGACGTCGTTGACAGGCCGAACAGCTTCGCCCTATCGAGAGACTTCGGCGCGACCTGGGGCCCCGCTCGGCCCACGGGCATTATGGGCCAGACCATGGCGCCCATCCCGTTGGGCGGCGACCGGCTGCTCGTGCTCTACAACCGTCGCTACGGGGACCAGGGGATCGTCATGAATCTGGTGGCCTTCACTGATCAGGAGTGGGAGGTTCACTACGAAGGGATCATGTTCGATGCGAGGGCCAAGCGCACGCGGCCGGACGACGTGGCCACCGGCGTAGAGGAGTTCGACACGTTCGCGTTCGGGTTCCCCACCGCGATTCGGCTGGGCGACGGCACGTTCCTCGCGACACACTGGTCGAAGGAGAATGGCCGGTTCGGCATCCGCTGGACGAAGCTGCGCGTGGCGTGGTGAGGCCAAGCGCCGCGGCGGCGATGGCCGCGGGGCGTCGGCTTGGGTTGCCCCCGTCTGCCCCGGACGCCACTCGCCGCTTCACCTCATCGAGCAAGCCGCCCACTGCCGCGACCTGTTCGCGCGGGCTGGGCCAGTCCGGATCATCGAGGTCGAACCCCGGGTAGCGCTCGAGGAAGTACTTCTCGGCGAGGTCCGCACAGAGGGGCATGATCTGATCGAGCAGGTCGGAGCCCCGCTGCACCAGCTCGCCGGCCAGCTTCTGGAGGTCGTGTGTTCGCTCCAGGAACCAGCCCATGCGGATGAGTTCGGCCTTGAGGATCTTCTCAAGCACCTCGGCCAGCTTGCTGACGCACATCGCGTGCGCGGTCTCTGCGCTTGCTAACAGACGCAACCCCTCCATGTCGCTCTCTGCGATGAACAGCCAGTCCCGTGGGTTGTTCGAGTCAGTCTTCCGAGGCAAGGGCCACTCCCTCCTGCATGACGGTCGAGAAGAAGTGGTCGTGCGTTTGCTGTTTCTCTGCGAGCCTGTCGGGGGTGATCGGGATGAGGGTGAGCGCTGGCCGGGGCCAGACGTGCCAGACCTGCTCGCGAAACTGCCTTGCCGTCTCCAGTTGCCGTTCCGCGCCATCGGCCACGATGCACAGGTCCATGTCGCTGTCTGGCGACGCGTCCCCCCGGGCGTGGGAGCCGAATAGATAGACCTTGTGGATGCGCCTAACCCGCGCAAACGCCTCCAGGCACTGGGCGATCGCGTCCGCCTGATCCTTCAGGCTATCGGGGAGATTCTCCAGCAGCAGCTTCATGCCATCAGTATACCCCGCCGCCTGTAGGCCAGCAAGGAAACTACGGCAGCACGAGCACCTTGAACTCCCCGCGGGCATAGTTCTGCGCGCTGGACGAGAACGTCCAATCGCGCGTCTTGCCATCCCAGTTGCCGATGCCCACGTCGTTGCGCTTGGCCGCGCCGAAACGGTTGAAGCAGATGATGCTCTGCTTCTCTTTCCAGTTGTGGATTTGCATGCAGCCGTAGCCGGGGGACTTGACGTCGCTGAACATGTCGCCGAAGTCGAACAGCTTGTCGCTCGCGTTGGGGATCTTGGCCGCGTTGCCCGGGCCATAGTTGCAGTCCCAGAACTCGATGTTGCAGCCCTCTGGGTAGTCGCCCGTCTTGATGCCAGGCACGTTGCTCTTCACGGCCGCGCCAGTCACCTGGACCTGGAACCGCGCGCCGGCCGCCTTGGTCGGCACGCCGATCTTGGCCACGTCGTCGGTGAACGGGTCCATGGACACGAATGCGTACGTGACCTGGCCCTTCATGTCTTGGAGGGCCATGAAGTAGGCGACCTTCTTGAACGGCGCCTTCACGTCGGCCGAGTGGTCTTCCTCGTACACAAAGCGCGTGTTGCCGTCGGTCGTGCGTGAGGCCGTGGGGTCGAACGCGTACACCAGCTTGTATTGCTTCGCCTCGTCGGGGAGGAACTTGGCGAAGACCTCGAACTTGGGCATCTCGCCGAAACGGAAGGGCGAGGCCGGGAGGCCGCCGGCGTTGATGAGGTTCACGCCCACGGGATTGTTCGCCCACGCGTAGTGCACCATTGCGGCTTGTTTGACCTCGGGCGCGCTGGCCACGACCGTGTCCGGACCTTCGATCACCGCCTGCGCGCGCACGGGCACGCCGTTCTGCCCGGTGAGCGCGAAGCCAAACAGTTCGCCTCCGTCCTTGACGGCCAGCGGCGCTCCTCCGGTGTCGAACTTGACGATGGCCTTCCCGCCGCGGAATTCGCAGGACTTCGCGATCGGTCCGCACCAGGCGAAGCCGGTCTTGCCGTACGTCTGGTGCAGCGCCAAGCGCGCCAGCCGGTCGCCCACGTCCTGTTTGTCCTTGGGGTGGATGTTGTTCGCTTCGCCGATGTCGATCGTGATCGCCATGCCGGTATTGGGCACTTCCTTGGCCGTGTTCGTGAACGACTCACGGATGTCCGGCCAGCCGCCGTTTTCTACGGGTTTTTTCCAAGGCGCTCGGAAGTTGGGGAGTTGCACGAAGTAGTAGGGGAAGTCATATCCCCACAGCTTGCGCCAGGCCGTGATCTTGCGCTCCATCTGGACGCGGTAGTGTTTGCCGCGGCCGGCATTGGCTTCTCCTTGGTACCAAATGGCCCCGCGGATCGCGAACGGCACGAGGGGGTTGATCATCGCGTTGAACAGGTTGGACGGGTAGTTGTGGTCCTTGCGGGGTTGGACCGGGCGCCGCGGCCGGCGGGGCTGCTTTCCTTGCTTGCCGCCCTTGATCCACTCTCGCCAGGCCACCCTGTCCTTCTCATACTGCGCCTTGGCCTTGTCCGGGTCGTACGTCGCGTCGCGCTTGTCCCGCCACGCTTTGCTTGCCTGGACAATTGGATCGTCCTTCTGGCTCTCCCAGGGAGTCCATGCCTCGATGCACGTGCCGCCCCAGGACGAGTTGATGAGCCCCACCGGGACGCCCAGGTCCTTGTGCAGCTTGCGGCCGAAGAAGTAGCCGGCCGCGGTGAAGTTCTTGACCGTTTCTGGCGAGCATGGGGCCCACGGCTTCACTTGGCACTCCGGCTGAGGCTCGTTAGCCGTGGTCAGGCGCACGCTCAACAGGCGTATCTTGGGGTACTTGGCCGCGGCGATCTCCTCCGCCGCGTTGCGCGATCTGGAGACGGTCATGCCCATGTTCGACTGCCCCGAGCAGAGCCACACTTCGCCGACGAGCACGTCCTTGAGTTCGATCGTGTTATTGCCCTTCACGGTTACCGCAAATGGCCCGCCCGCGGCCGGCGTCTTGAGGCGCGCCATCCACTTGCCATCATCGCCGGCTGTGGCGGATGCGCTCGCGCCCCAGCTTGCCGAGACCGCGACCTCTTCGCCGGGGGCGGCCCATCCCCAGATCGGAGCCGAGGTCTGCTGCTGGAGGATCATGTGGTCGCTGAAGAGCGAGGCTAGGCGTACGTCCGCCTGGGCAGTAGCCGCGACCCACACCCACGCCAGTATCCATGCCATACGCTTCATGTGTTCGTCCTTTCGTTTCGACTGCGCTACCGAGCAACGAAGCTGATTGTAGTGCTCGACGTTGCGGGGCGCAAGCCTCCCGTTGTGGAGTGCGCCGGCTTGACGGCGCTTTGGCTGGCAGCGCGTAGCGCTGCTTTGCATCCGCACGCGCGCGATCCGTTCGCCAGCCACAGGCGAAAAGACAAGGCGGGCTGCGCCCGCAACCCGGGAGCGGAACGCCTTCGCGTTCCGACGGACGGTCCCGAGGCTTCGGGATCCACTCCACGTGAGCAACTTCTTGTTTTTCGTCGCAGGTACGAATGCTTAAGGCACTTAAGCGGCGTTCCCGCACATGCGGGACCGCATTCCACATGGGCGCGGCGCGAGGCGACGTGGTTTATAGGGCAATTCATTGCCCGTCGAACGTCCTTGCCCGCACGAGGCAGACGGGCGATAAATCGCCCTACTACAAGCGGCGTAGTGCCGTATCCATCCAGAGCTGTCATGAAAAACAAGAAGTGGCGCGGGTTGTCTGCGCACGGTTCTGTCGGCACCGGGTGTTACGACTGGCACATGGCATTGGGCTGCGTCCAACGGCCGCGTCAGGCCAAAGCAATCGCGCAGAGCGGAGAACCCTAGCGCGGCCGCTGGCCGCAACCAAGAAAGCTCGGAGGAACCCCACGGATGTCACCACAGACCACGGATGCAGACAAGAATGGGCAAACGCACCAGGAGTCAGAGCCCCTGCCCCTCCAGCACCAGGCAATCCTGCTCGAGGTGCGGCAACGGGATGCGGCCCTCTCGCCTTCTGTATCCGTGGGTACGCTCTGCCATCCGTGGGACACCTCTACGGACCGCCCGCCTTTCCCTGTGCCCGCAGGCGGGCCGCGTCTCGTTCGTGTCTTTGCCTCGCGGCCGTGCGGCCCAGCGTGCGGCAAAGCGTGGCCGCGGCTTCGTGCGCGGGCGCAAACTCGGGGGCGAGCGCCAACCCGCGCTCGAGTGTGATGATGGCGCGGCCCACGCGCCCCCCGCGCGCCTGGGCGTCGGCGAGCATCCAGAAGGTATCGACCGACGCGCGAGTCACCACGTTGCTGTTGGCCAAGAACCCAAGATGGAGCTTCGTGTTCGCGAAGTCGTGCGCGGTGAAACTCATCGCGCCCAGAAGGTAGTGGAGGGCGATGTTGCCTGGAGTGCGCTCGAGTTGCTGGCAGGCCTGGGACATGACTTCCCGGCCCTTGCCGCGGCGCGCGTAGCACTCGAAGCCGCCGGCGCGCAGCAGCGGCTCATACGCGTCGCTTGCCGCAAGACGCCGCAGCACGTCGTTGTACACACCCGCCGCGGTATGGCCCATGTTGGACCGGTGGTCGAACACGTACACGTCCGCGTCGAGTGCGGGCTGCACCTCGTAGAGTTGGGCGCGCTGCGTGAACAGATAGCCCAAGCTGTTCTGCGCCATGACCGAGAGGCGCTTCGGCGTGGATCGCGCCAGCGCGGCCGCTACGTCTTGGTGCCAACGCAGCACTGGATCGGGCCGTTGCCGCGGGATGGACAACAGCGTCAAGTGCTTCAGGGGGCGATACTGCGTCGAGTTCTCGTAGTACCGCTCGAATGCGGGCTCGCCAAAGAAGAAGTTGCACAGCAGCGCGCACGTGGCCAGCCCCGCCACCAGGCCGCACGCGCTCACTTGGGGCCGCGTACGGCGGAGGTGCTGGAGCCCGTAGACGGCCGCAGCGAATGTGCCGGCGATCGCCGTGGCCGAGTAGTGGCCGCGCAAGATCTGCTGGCCGATGTAGGACGAGAGCAGGTTGACCGAGAGCGGCGCGCCGACGAGCGCGACGAGCGCCCACGGCCGCGCAACCGGCAGCAAGGCCACCGGCAACAGCAGCAAGCCCAGCGTGCGCCACACGTAGGGCTTCGTGAACGGCCCCACGAGCGCGGCGGCCGTGAGGCGAGCGGTGTCGAGCAGGCCGCCGCCTAGGATCTGCGGGTAGCGGCCGTAGTGCCGGAACTCGACCCCGCGCAAGACGGGGAAGTAGATTGTCATGCAGAAGACCGCCCACGCCACGGCCATGACGAGGAGCGCCGCTCCCATCCGCCGGCGTTTCACATCCGCGAGCGCAAACAGCCCTAGCCCGAACACGAGCATGACCGCGTCTTCCTTGACCATGAGCGCGGCCGCGGCCGCGACGAACGTGGCCAGCCACCGGCGCCTCGCGTAGCAGTAGCACAGACAGAAGAACGCGAGCGGGTGCAGCGCGGCCGCGTGAAAGTCGAATAGGTTGACCCGCGCGGTGAAGGGGTGGAGCAGATAGGCCGCGGCGAACACGAGCCCAGCCCGCCGGTCGCGCAAGATCGTGCAGGCGAACGCGTAGAGCGGCGCGGCCGCGGCCGCCATGGCGAGCGACTGGAGGAGGAGCAGCCACCGCGCGTCGGGCACGATCCAGTAGAGCGGCGCGGCCAGCACGAGCGCCGGGGAGACGTGGTCGAAGGGCCCGCGGAAATCGTAGAGGAAGCGCCCCCGCGAGAGGTTCCACACGACCGTGTCGAAGATGCCCAGGTCGTAGAGCCCGCACAGCAAGTGCTCGTACCGCACGAAACTGAGCACGACCATGACGACGAAATACACGCCGCACATGGCGAAGAGCCAGATGCGGCACGCGGCGGCCGAGGGCTCCGGCCGCAACTCGCGCTTGCGCGCGGCGAGCGCGTACGCCGCGCCGGCGGCCGCGGCGATGGCGAGGAAGACAACGGAAATGGGGAACGTGAACGAGCGGCTGTCCATGGCATTCTGTGCGCGAGACCAGACCCCCAGTCGCATGAGTGTAACCCGATTGAGGGTCAAATGGAATGCCGCGCACCGCCGGGGGGACAGGCATCGGCTACCGGGCGGGCAGCGTCCACTCGACCAGGGCGAGCGTCTCGCCGGTGAGGAGGTTGCCCATGCCGGGGCCTCCCTTGGGCCGGCGCCGCATGCGGTCGATGCCCCCGCGCATGCCGCGGCCGGGCGGCCTGCCGCCTGGGGGCGCTCCACCGGGCCTGCCGCCCTCCCCCGGGCGGCCGCGTGCGTCGTCGGGCTCCACGGTCGGCAGCTTGATCGTGGCCACGACCTTCAGCGGATGCGTCCACGGTATGAGGCGCTTGATCAGAGCTTCATCGCCGAACCAGTAGACCTTCCGCTCCGGCTTGGCATACGCGATGAGGTCGTCGAGCATTCGGCCCGAAACTTTCGAGCCGGGCCGTTTGTAGTAGCGGCCCTGCGTCTCCTCGACCTTTTCGCGCTGCATGGGGCTGGGCGCGTCGGGGTCGGC
>JAJRTI010000114.1 GCA_024278415.1 Planctomycetota bacterium
CCTTCGGGCTGCGGTGTCCGCGAGGGGTTGCACGCAGGCGAAGAGCCGGGACGTTTGTTGTGAACCTGCCTGGATCCACTTCGAAACTGAAACTCCAGAATGCAACGCGTTGGGATACGTACAATCAGACCTACACCCAAAACTTGTCAGCCGTTGTCTCTCTGAATTCGCTGGAGGCCTCCGCTGTGATGCAACACTCTCGATAGAGCCACTTGCAAAACCCCAGTTGTTCTACCTGTGCTGTGGCGCCGCAAGCCGGCGACGTCGCGTTTGTAGTAGGCCCGTGAGGGCCTTCCGCTCGGGTGGCGAATCGCCATCGGCGCAGAGGGCGCCCTAACGGTCGCCACTACAAGCGGAGCGCTCCCGCGCTCGCATCTCGGCGGCGCCGCGTTCGACACCTCCGCCATGCACGACGTTAGGCGCGAGGCCTCGGCCTATTGGGGTTTTGCAAGTCGCTCGATAGGATGCTCGATTGAGGCGGATCAGTGTGTGCTGGCTGACCGCGCCTTCGCTCGATCCCTGGCCTCGATGATCGCCTCAAGGCTGGGATCATCCTTGATTCGTGCATCGAGGCAGGCTTGCCAGTGATTGCGCGCCTCCTGGGGGTTGGACTCCTCGAGCAAGGAGGCAAGGCCATAGTGGGCGGCCGCGTTGTCCGGGTTCAGCTCCAGAGCCCGGCGGAAAGAGGCCATGGCCTCGGGGTAGCGGCGGCCCGTGTAATACGTCCAGCCCAAGCTCAGATGGAGCGCCGCGTTGGCGGGATCCAATTCGATAGCTTTTCGATACGCCTCGATCGAATCCTGTGTGCGGCCGAGGCCTTCGCTGGCAGCTCCCAGCTCCGACCACGCAAGTGACAGTTCAGGATTGAGATCGGTCGCCTTGCGCAGAGACTGGATCGCTTGCTGGTATCGTTGGGCCGCGTTGTGGACGCGGCCGATGGCCAAGTGGACTTTGGCAAGCTTGCCGCCCTTTAGCGCGAGCGCCTGGTTGAGGTAGTCGAGCGCGTCGTCCAGGCGGCCCATGTCCGTGTACAGAATACCCAAGTTGAGATTGGCGTCGCGCAATCGTGAGGCCGAGTCCGCCGGCGCGGAGTTGGTGGCTTCGGTGAGAAGGCGGTGTGCGGTAAGCAGGGCGCGTTCGGCGGAGTCGTAATGGCCGAGCGCCCGCCACGCGCCCCCCATGTTCGTGTAGGCCTGGGCGTAGTTGGGCCGAAGGGCCATGACCGCGCCATAGTCGGAGATCGCAAGGTCGTAGTGGCCCAAACGCTGCTGGCAGTACGCGCGGCCGAAGAGGGCAGAGAGTTGGTCCGGCTCCATTTTCAAAGCCCGCGTGTAGCTGGCGATTGCGCCTTCGAAGTCCCCGGCCGCAGCCTTGGCTTCGCCCACGTAATAGTGGCCGATGGCCGACGTGGGCGACATGGAGGCCGCGGTGTCGCGGTCCCGCTTCGCCAGATCCGCGTGCCCGCCTCGCCGATACGCGGCAGAGCGGGCGTAGTAGAATCCAGCGCAGGGCTGCAACCGGATCGCGTTGCTCAAGTCCTCGACCGCCTCGTCGAACCGGCCGCTTTGCATGCGCGCCTGGCCGCGGAAGAAATACAGCTCAGGGTTGTCGTGAGCCAAAGCAAGCGCGCGCGTCAGCTTGGATTCTGCCGACGGGAACGCTTGGCTGCGCAGGTCGGTATGCGCGTCATCAAGGAGTTGCGCTACGGCTCGATCGCGGCGCAGGCGCACCATGCGCGCGTGGTCGCGCACCGCCAAGACTGTCAGGAACGAAATCACACAGAGCAAGGCGACGGCCAAGCCGCACGCGCGCCGGTTGCGTACCACGAACCGGTGCAGCCGCGTGCCGACGGTGGGGCGTTTGGCTTCGATGGGCCGATGCTCGACAAAGCGCTTGAGATCGTTCCGGAGGGCCTTTGCCGTTGGGTAGCGGCTGTCAGGGTTGTGGTGCACAGCCTTGAGGATGATCGATTCGAGATCGACCGGCACACGAGGATTGATCGAGCGCGGCGCAGGCAGCATGTGCCCTGCGGCCGAGCGGGCCGAGGGCGCGAGCGGCTCGCCGTGGGTCAAGGTGGCCATCTCGTGCAGCGTCACCCCGAGCGCGTAGATGTCCACGCGGCGATCGACCGTAAGATCCGGCCTCGCCTGCTCAGGCGCCATGTAGCCTTTAGTGCCCATCACCCCGCGCAAGGGCCCGGACGCGCGGAGCAGGGCCAAGCCGAAATCGGTGACGCGCACGCAGCCCGTGGACGAATCAAAGATGAGGTTGTGCGGCTTGATGTCCCGATGCACCACGCCCTCGCGGTGCGCGTAGTCGAGAGCGTCCGCGACGTCTGCCATAAGTTCGGCCGTCTTCCGGTAGTAGTCGGGAGCGAGCAGATGGTAGGGCAGCGGCTGAGATCGCTCGCCTTGTGGCCGAGGTTGGGCATCAGCTCCAGCAAGGTCGGGCACAAGTAGCGTTTCGTTCTGGAAAACGAGGTCGGGGTCGAGGGCCGCCTTGCCTCCCGTGAGAAGGAGCTGGCGGAGGGACGCGAGGTGCCGGTCGAGTGAGACGCCACGGACCAGCTCCATCGCGTGGAAGTAGTTGCCGAACGCGGAACCCGTCGCGTAGATGGCGACGATGTTGGGGTGCTTGAGCCGGGCCGTGATCTTGGCTTCCGCTTGGAAAAGCTCCACGCGCTTCGGATCATGGACCAGGTGCAAGGGCAGCACCTTAAGCGCGACCCGCCGCGCAAGGGAGAGTTGCTCCGCTTCGTACACAATGCCCATCCCGCCGCGGCCAATCTCGCGGATGATGCGGTATTCGTCCAGGACGTACGCGGACTCCTCCTCGATGCCGCGCAAGAGGTCGATGACTTCGAGGGCTTCGGCGAGTGTTTGCGCGTGCTCAGGGTAGCGATCGAGGATGGCCTGGCGGCTGGGTTGGGAGCCGTCGGTAACGCCATCCATGTACTCGGCGAGGATTGCAGCGACGTCGAGTTCCAGTTGGGATTCAGGCTCGATCGCGTCGGCCACGGAGGGCCTCCTAGGCAGTGAGTCCCATGGATGCCGCGGTCTCGCGCAGGCGCGCCAACGCGCGGGTGAACAGCTTCTGTGTCGCGGGGTACGAGCGTTTCATGGACTTGGCCGCATCCTTGATCTTCATGTGGTCGAAAAAGACGAGGCGGAGGACGCACTCGTAATCGGCCGGCAACTCGGCCAGCGCACGCTGGAGCGCGTCAGCGTTTTCCTGTTGCACGAGCCCGCCGCTGGGCGAGTGTGTCGGCGCTGGAAACTCTTGGCGGAAGCTGGAGCTGGGTTGACACGCTTCGAGCGTGGCCGCGCGGCGATGGGCTTCAAGGTGGCGTCGAGCAGCGTCGACCAGCCGGCTGCGGCAGACCTGGTCGAGCCAGCGCTTGAACGAGCCCGGGCCGGCATACTCGAACTGGGGCAGCGCGGCGTAGGCCGCCATGAAGGCTTCTTGCGCGATATCGCTGCCTCCCATGCGCGCCTGGAGGCGCCGGTCCAGCACTTTTCGCATCCAGCCTTGGATACGGCCTGCGCACTCCGCGAACAGCTCATTCTGTGCGGCCGCATCGCCGGCCTTCGCGCGAGCGACAAGCGCTTCGCTGCGGGATCGCTGTGGTGTGGAATCCAAGAATCGCAGGCCCCAAGCATGGCGAGCATTCAAGGCCGGCTCGGCCGGCCCGCCATGCCTGGCGCTACCCTCCAGAACGCATTCGCCACAAAAACCGGACACTCATTTGCCCACGCCGGGCGCGAGGCGCAAGATGGCGCTTGTGCACCGGTGGCATACTATCCCGAAGGCCGAGGCTTTACAACCACGGCCTCGCAGCCCACAAGGAGAACAAAGCGGGCCACGCCCACCCGCGCCTGCCAGACATCACGGCTCAAGCACGCGCCGGTAGAACGCCTCCACTTGCTCAACGGTCCGGGGCCCGTAGAACGTGTTCTCGAAGCGCGCAACGTTGATGCTGCGCGCGAGTTCCGCACACATGGCTTCGCCAACGCCATACTCCCGAAGAGGCCGATCCATGCCGATGCGCTGGAGCCAGCGGGTAATGCCGCGGAAGCAGGCTTCACGCAGGTCGTGCCGGCCGGCCGGAGCTTCGCCAAAAAGCTTGGCAAGCCATCCGCATTGGTCGGGCACGTACTGGCACGCGTCCGCGACGAGGTGGGGGAGGAACACGGCCATCGACTCGCCGTGCGCGACGTCGAGGTGCGCGGATAGGGGAAGGCCGAGCACGTGCAGGCCGCTCTCACCAACCTGCGCCGAAACGGTCATGGTCGACTGGCAACTGGCCCACGACATGTTCACCCGCGCATCGGCATCCGAGCCGTCCCGCACCGCGGTCTCAAGATTGTCCACGACCATTTGCATCGCGGTGCACGCGAGCGAGTCGACGAGCGGGTGGCGCACGACGCTCATGAAGCGCTCGAACGCGTGCGTGAACGCGTCGAAGCCGCTGGACGCGGTCAAGCGCGGGGGCATGGACATGGCCAGGTCCGGGTCGACTAGCGCAACACGCGGAAAAATGTGCGGGCTGCGGATCGGGCCCTTCTGCTGGGTCTCAGGGTTGCTGACGACCGCAATGCCCGAGACTTCCGCGCCAGTGCCGGAGGTGGTGGGGATAGCGATGATTGGCAA
>JAJRTI010000115.1 GCA_024278415.1 Planctomycetota bacterium
AGGGTTGCGAGCTTCGCTCGCGAACCCTGGGCTGGTTTACGGAAGCCCGTTGGGCTTCCCAGAGGCCGAACCCGCCCGGACCGGCCAAAGGCTCAGCCACGTTTTCTGCGCATGGCTGTAGCACTTGGCTGAAATGTTACCACGGATGAATGCAGACCACGGGGAGGGCACAGAACCAGACTCGCTCGGGTTAGGTTCCATGCTGCAGGCCTCGCCGAAGAGCATGCATCCGTCGCGCCGTCGGGCATGCGGCCAATCAGTTCGTCTCGGGCAACACGAGCACCATGTCCTGCAATCCGGCGGCGGCCGTCTCGATCGTCACGTTTCGCCAGATCGCTTCTCCCGTGTGCGTGCTGGTGGCCGCGCCGAGAAGCACCATCGTGCGGCCGCCGGAGGCCTTGCCGCGGTACGCGCCTCGGCCATCGATGCGCAGCCGGCCGTCCACGAACACGCGGTAGTCCGCCCCCTCGATCTCCACCCGATACGTGTGGAAGCGGTCGGTCGTGTCCATGGCGTAGCGCAAGCCGCTGTGCTGCATCTGAATGCGGTCGGGGTAAATCATGAGCCGGTCTTCGTGGCGGCCGTCTGCGAATGCGAGCGAGCTGAAACCGCGGATGTGCCGCACGACGACGGCCACCGCCGCGCGGCCGCCCGGCGAAACGGGCCACCCGTAGCTGCGGTAGTGGTAATGGCCCGTGGTCGAACTGCGGTCCGCGATGAACAGCCCGTCAGGCCGCAGTTCCTCAAATGCCTGGCCCTTCACGTTCGCCCCGCGCAGCGCCCACGTGCGGTGGATGTCTTCAGGGGTGAACGTGCGGCGCAGCCCCGCCTCGCGGCTCACCTCGACGCGCACGGCGTTCAGACCCGGCTTCACCAATCCCGCAGGCGCGTCGAACCGCGTCCACGCTTGCTCCACGCCCACGCGCTTGAGTTCGCGGCCGTTGAGACTCACGGACACCGGCGCGGCGGGGTCGGTGAGCAGCAGCATGAGCCGGCCTGGCCGGCCCGCGGGGTCGCCGACCTCCAGGTCCGCGGTGCGCGGCTGGCCGGGCTTCAGCACCCACGGCTTCGACGGCGTGAGCAACGGCTTGTGCGCGTACTGTAGCGCACCCTTCAGGTAGCGCCCCGCGTCGTTGTAAGGCCGCACGGTCAGAAACACCTGCTGCTCGAGCCGGCGCAGCAACTGCGGATCGTGGACCTGCGACAGGAACTTGCGCCGGGCGTCGTAGAGATTGAACAGGTACAACCCATCGCACCCCGCGGCCCACGCCGCGGCCGAGCGGCCGCGGTAGGCCGCGTCGCTTTGCCGATGGTACGGCCCGCGCTCGCCGCGCACGCGGCCCTCGCTGAGGCCAGCCACGACTTGCGCGCCGTACCGATGGCCGAGCGCGACGCTGCGCTCCCAGGGGTTGAACCGCCACTCGCCCACGACGAGCAGGTCGAGAAGCCCATCCTTCAGCCACCGCTCCACGTCCAGGCCGATGCCCCGGCAAAACTCGACCGAGTCGGGCACGCGTGCGGCCAGCAAAATGGGCCGGCCCCGGCGCAGGCCCTCCTGCTCCGTGACGCGGCGGATGCGGCGAATCAGATCGGTCATGAGGCCGAGTTCTTCGGCCGTCGCCTGGCCGCCCATGCACACGCGGCGGAAGTAGCCCAAGTGCCGGAAGAAGTCGAGATGCACGCCGTCCACGTCGTAGTTGCGGCACACCTCGGCCACACAATCGACCGCCAACTGGCGCACCTGTGGCTGGGCGAAATCGAACGCGGACCACGCGCCGTACGGCGGACGCTTGTCCCACCGGCCCATGAGCCAATCCGGGTGCGCGGCTTTCAGCTTCGAAAACGCCGGGTAGGGCTTGTCGGGCCGGTGCACGACGTCGTGGCAGTCGTTCATGCGCAGCGTCCAGAACACCTCCAGGCCGTTGGCCCGGCAGAAGTCGGTGACGATGCGCAGCGGGTCCGTGCCCTGCGCGATGAAGTCGGCGGTCGCGTTCTTGTGGTAGCGCCCGACGCGGCTCGTGAACACCTCCCCCACGCGCGTGTTGTGTGTGAACACGCCCAGGCCCGAACTGCGGCTACAGTAGAAGACGGTGGTGACGCGCGTATCGAGCAGAGGCCGCGTGCGCACGTCGAGCAGAGCGGCGGGGGTATGCGTGCTCAGGAACTGCGCGTCCATGCCATCGTTGTCGAAGATGACTCGGTGGGGACGCGCCGCGAGCTTCGCCCGCGCGGTGCAGAGTTGCTCAAGCGACGTGGGCGCCGCGGCCCAAATCGCCGCGGCCGGCCACAACAGCAGTGCGCAAGCGAAGCCGCGGCCGCGCGGCCCGGCGATCTTCATGATGCAGTCGAACATGCTCAATCTCGTGGTTCGATGTTAGGCTCGCCCAACGGTCATCGAGCGACACCATGTTGTTGATGCGTGCGGCACGAGGGAGAGTGGCTTGTAGTAGGGCGATTCATCGCCCGTCTCTCGAGAGCGGCCGACGGGCGATGAATCGCCCTACTACGAACAGCGCGGCCTGCGTTGGATCGCCCTACGGCAAGTCGAACGCGGCCAGCTTGCCCGAGTCGGTCGCTACGACGACGCGGCCGTCGAGTACTGCGAGCTTCAGCGCGGCGCCTGGCGTCGGGCAGCGCGCGGCGACCGAGCCGTCAAGTTTGAGCGCAACCGCTCCCGCGGTCCCGGCTGCGGCGACCAGGCGCGTGCCAGCCGCGGTCTGCACGGCCGCGAGGTCGTGCACGCCATCGGGCAACGCGCGGCGCCAGAGGATCGCGCCCTTCGCGTCCAGGCAGAACACGTGCGCGCTTTCGGCTGCGCAATAGAGGCGGACGCCCTGTGGCGTGCGGCGCACGAGGATGCACGTGACGCGGTCGCCGAGGTTCTGCTTCCAGAGGACCTTTGCCTTGGCGTTGAAGCACACCAGATCGCCGCCGTCCGTGCCCGCGAGCGCCTCGGCCCGGCCGTCGCCATCCAGATCGGCCCCGGCGATTGCGGTCTGCTCGGGCCCGAAGCTGGAGCTGAGCGCCATGCGCCGGCCATTGTCGTCGATAAGGTTCAGACAGTAATACGCGTTGCCGGCGACGATTTCGTCGCGGCCGTCCGCGTCGAAATCGGCCGCGCAGCCCACGGTTGCGGAGTGCGCGTAAATCACGTTGCGCCAGCGCTGCCGGCCCGCGGCGTCGTACGCGAAGTATTGCCAACTGCGGCACCCGCCCACGATCGCCGGCGGCTTGGCCGGGTCGAGCCGCGCGGGGAACACGGTCATCACCTCGCTCTGAATGCCGCGATACGCCGGCGGCTCCGCGGCCCAACGCTGCCGGCCTCCGGGGCCGAGCAAGACGAGCCGCCGGCCGACCCCGGCCATGACCTCGTCGCGGCCGTCGCCGTCCACGTCCGCGCATGCGAGAGCGTTGACGGCCGCGTGCTGGCCGTCGGCCCACGTCCACAGCGTATCGCCCTGCGAGCTGATCGCTCGCACCTCGCCGGTATCGCACCCGGCCACGACCGCGGACGCTTTGCCCAACTTGCCTACCGCGAGCGCGCGAATGTCCGCGGCCGCGCCGGGCCGCACGCCGATGATCTCGACCTCGGCCAGATACACCCGAGAATCCTTGCGCGCGGGCCACAGGGCGAGCCGCACCTGCCGGGCGCGCTGGTTCACTTCCACCGCCATGAGCGTATTCACGTTGTTGCCCCAGCGCTGCTCGCCCGCGGGCTGGAAGGGCGCCGCGATCTTACGCACGTCACGGCGGAAGCCGTCGGAGCTGATCGCGGCCTGCCGCCGGCCGATGTCCCAGTCCTTCGACATGTGCCACTCGCGCAGCACGATGCGCCGGATCATCTGCTCTTTCGGCAATTCGAACGTCACGACCGGCGCGACGCCCGGGGGCCACATCACCGAACGCGTCGAGCCGCTGAACGCGCCGTCCGCGAGCTTCTCGACCGGGCCGTAGCGGCCGGTGTGGGGCTGCGGGCAGGAGACTTTGCCAACGCGAAGCGGCTCCGAGCGGGGCGTGAACCCTTTCGCTGTCCACACAGGCCGGCGGACGGATGTGCGGAGAGACGGCGCGGACGAGCGCGTTTGCACTTCGGGCCGAGCGAGCACATCACGCCGCGCGCGAGCAAGCGGCGACGGCTGCACGCCGGGAAAGCGAACTTCCCATCGCCCGGCCGCGAGCGCGATCACCGCGATCCCGTCCGCTCCCGCGCGGAGTGTGCGGCCGGCCGCGCGGCCCTCCGCGTTCGGCTCCGTCGCGACGCGCAGGGCCACGGGCTCGCCCGCCAACACGACCGCGCGGCCCGCGGCGGGCGCCCATTCGAGATCGATGGCCGCCGACGCGGCGATGCCCGCGCGGCCAGCCCTCAGCTTGCGGCAATGCGCGGCCCACACGCTGCTGGAACCCAGCACCAACGCTTCCGCGTCGGAGTCGATTCCGGGGATCGCGGCCACGCCCCGCCCGAACGCGACCGCGTCCGTCCCGGCCGCGTGCTGCACGAGGATCAGCCCGTCGCCGACGAGGCGCGCCGTCGGCGCGCTGGGCGATTCCGGGCCCGCGGCGCGCAACACGTTCACGAACCGATACGACTCGCCCTTGCGCAAGCGCCGCGACACTTGCTGCGAGAGCCGCCAGATGGGCAGTTTGCCGACGGTTTTCATCTTCTCCAGCCGGCAGGCCGCGCCATCCGCGTTCTGGATCGTCAGCGTCATGGGCGGATGCTGCACGACGAGCGTGCGGCCGCGCAGCTCCGCATCGCCCCACGGCCGCCAGCAGCACCGCAGCGTGAAATCGCCCTCTTGCTGCGCGGCCACCGTGTCGCACACGAGCAAGTAGCGCCCCGGGCGCCATACCATCGCGCGCTCCCATTCCGCGCCGTTGTATGGCGTGAGGAACGTGCGGGTGACGCCGGCCGAGCCGAACCACGCGGCTGTGCGCAGGCCTGTGACCGCGGGCGTGAGTTGCGACTGGCCGTCGCGCAAGATCACGAGGCTGTTGTGATACTTGGGCGCGTTCTTGATGTACTCGCCGTCCACGAGCAGCGGCTGGCCGCCCGCGGCGAAGCGGATGATCGCGTTCGCGTCGAAGTGCATGTGGGTGCCGCGGCCGAAGCCGTCGAGCAGCAGGTAGTCGTCGCCCTTGGCGAACCCGGCGCGCAGCGTGAGCTTGTCGAACGTCTGCTCCCAGGGCAGGTTCGGCTTGGTCGCGTAGGAGGTGCGCGTGCACGAATCGTAGTTTTGCTTGGGCAGCCGCGCGACCGTGACGCCGATCTGCTCGAGCGGCGGCTTCGGCTCGAAGTCCACGTAGTACGGCTGACTGAGGTTGAACGTGGCGTGCTCGCGGACGCCGCTGACCGCGCGCTGCGCGCCCCAAAGCGCGCCGGGGTCGCGCGTGCGCCACGCGATGCGTTGGAGCAGCGAGCCGATGCCGCCTGAGTCCGTGAGGCCGGAATGGTCGCCGAACGCGGCCTGGTAGCCCGCGTTGTCCATGACCATGATCGCCGTCTTCGCGGCCTGCCGCGCGTGGCCCTGGTCGAAGAACGTCCAGTCGTTTTGCGCCATGCCGTAGATCATGACGTGCATGAGCGGCAGCCACTGATAGGACGCCGCGTCTTCGAGCGGCTTGGGCGAAAGCTTCTGGCCTTCGAAAACGCCGTGGGCCACCGCGAGCCAGTCGTCCACGTCGCGCACGCGGTAGTGGCGCTTGAGATACGTTCCCGCGAAGTAAACGCCGAGCGCGGGGAAGGTGTTGTGGTTGTGCACGATGTTGTGATTCTCGATCCAGTGGCGTTTGGTGCTCGGCCTGTACCACCGCTGGTAGCGCACGCATTCGAGCCCCAGGCGCGCGATGAGGTTCGTCGCCTTGAGCCGCTCCGCGTCGGAGAACACGCCGCTTTCTTAGAGCAGATCCCAGGTGATCGCGATGCTGTGCGTCCACGAGTCTCGAAAGTCCCGGTCGTAGCGGCCCAGGCCTTGGCCGTTGATGTAGGGATCGGTCTCGTAGTAGTGCATGAGCGCGAGCAGGCCGGCGCGGTAGGCCTTGGCCTCGTTGAGGTCGCCGCCTCGGTGGTATTGGATCGCGTGGCCCACGGTGCTGGCGACCCCGGACCGGCCGCGCCCCGGCGCGGCGAAGGTCGCGCGCACGCGCTTCGCGGCTTGCTTGAGTTGCTCGTCGGTGAGGCGGCGAGCTGGCGGCTCCTGGCGCTTCTCCTGGTCGAAGCGCAGCTCGAGCAGCCGTCCGAGCGAGAGGCCGCCCTTGCGGCCTTTGGCGCGCACGAGCCTGGCGAACGCGTCCGCAGCGCGGCCTGTGCCTTCCGCGTAGCTACCGCCGACCAGGATGGCGTTGTGCCCCGCGCCCCATGGATCGTGGACGGAGCGGATCACGTAGCCGCGGCGGCCGGTGTAGCCCACGTCGAGGCAGACGAAGAAATTGTGGTAGAGCCGCGCGACGTGGCGGTTGTTGTCGAGGTTGCCGACTAGGATCAACTCCGTGCGGTCCGCGCCCGCGAAGCTGAGTTTGGCGGCCGCGCGCAGTTCGAGCCGCACGCCGGTCGCGGCCGCGATCGCGTCGCGGATCGCCTCGGCCGCGTGTCGCCACGGGGCCGCGTCCGCGTAGCAGATGACCGCCTGCGGCTCGCCCGCGCGCACGATGGGCGTGCTGAGGCGGAGCGGCATGAGTTGGCCCGGCTTGATCTCGAGGCGATGCAGGAGCGCTTGCTCTTCGCGCAGTTGTTCGGGCGCTGGCGCGGCCGCGCACAGCGCGCACGCAGCGAGGAATCCGATGAGCATGAGCTTGTGGGATGCGTGCATGGGAGGCAACACCTCAATCAAGTACAACCGACGCGCGGCCTTTGGCCGCAATCAAAGAGATCGAAGGATTCCCCTCGCGCGGCCGTTGGCTGCAACCCAACCTCGCCAGTTCCCCCCTTCATGCAACAGCGTGTTCGGCAGAGGGAGAAACCACAGATATCCGCAGATGCCCACAGATCACGCAGATGGAACTCGAGGCTCCCCCTTCCGATCAGCGTGATCTGTGGGCATCTGTGCCCATCTGTGGCACTGCCTCGCCCAG
>JAJRTI010000116.1 GCA_024278415.1 Planctomycetota bacterium
AGACGCCCAGCCTGTGTGCGTTTGGCGCCAGGGCCATGCCCCTTGCCAACTCGCCTGCCGCGTAGTGGCGCAGTGGCGCCCGCGGGAGTCGTCCGTCTCGAAGCAGAGAGCGGATCAGAGCAATGATGCAACACCTGGGCAGGTGTTGCATCATTGCCAGGCTCGCAGAGGCCGCGATACACGTACGCCAGCCTCCGGAAAGACCGCTTCACGCGCGCCCAATGGCGCTGGGTTGATTCCTCCATGAGCCGCCGACTATAATGCCCACGAGGGCGACGTGTGCCGCTCTTATTTCGTTTGTGCTCGCCCATCGCCTGAAAACACAAAGCGGGCTTGGCCCGCGACCCGGGAGCGGATCCAGAAGCCTCGGGATCGCCTTCCGCCTTGACCGTGCGGCCGTGCGAGCATCGGAATGCGAAGGCATTCCGCTCCGGCCTCTTGTCTTTCATCGCGGTTCCTCATGGATTAGGCGACAAGGCGGGCTTCGCCCGCAACCCGGGAGCGGAATGCCTTCGCATTCCGATGGACGGCGAAGGCCGTCCGCTCCATGTGTGCAACATCTTGTTTTTCGTCGCGGCTACGAATGCTTAAGGCACTAATGCCGTCTTCCCACGTCGCGCTCGTCGTCCTCTATGGGGTGGAGAATGCCGGCGTGCGCTACATCGCGTCGTCGCTGCGGGCGCGGGGGCATCGGGCCACACTGGTGCTGTTCAAGGAGTGGGCCAACAACGCCAACCCGCGGCCTACGGAGCACGAGGCCGCGCAACTCGTGTCGCTGCTGAAAGAGCGAGGCGTGAACGTGGTCGGCCTCAGCTTTGGCTCGTCGTATTTCAAGATCGCCTGCGGCTTGGTCGAGCGCCTGCGCGTTGGACTCGATGTGCCCATCGTGTTTGGCGGCATCCATGCCACCGTAGCGCCTGAGCGTTGCATCGAGGTGGCCGACTACGTGTGCGTGGGCGAGGGCGAGGAGGCCATGGCCGAACTGGCCGACAGCCTGGCGGCCGGTTGCGACGCAACCGCGATCCCCAACCTTTGGGTGCGGCAGGGCGGCCAGGTGGTGCGCAACGAGGTGCGCCCGCTGGTCGCCAACCTCGACGCGCTCGCGGTCCCGTCGTACGGGCACGAAGACACGTTCCTCATCGTGCACGACCGCGTCGAGCAATGCGACCCGTTGGCCATGGCGCGCGACTATCGCGTGTACACCGGCCGGGGGTGCCTGTTTCGTTGTGCGTACTGTTACAACAGCACGCTGCGCGAAATCTACCGCGGCAAGGGCCCGTACTATCGCCTCCGGTCGCCGGGCTCGGTGATCGAGGAACTCAAGGCGGTCCTTGCCGCGAACCCGCGCGTGCGGAAGATCATTTTCGACGATGACGTGTTCGTGCCCAACAAGGAGTGGATCGACGAGTTCCTGCCGCGCTACGAGGGCGAGATTGGGCTGCCGTTCGAGTGCATGCTGCACCCCAACATGCTCGACGAGGGCTACCTCGAACGGCTCAAGGCGGCCGGGCTGCGGCATCTCCAGGTCGGCATCGAGGCCGGCTCGGCCGCGGAGGGCGAGGGCCTCTTCGATCGGCCCTTGGGCCAGCAGAAGATCCTCGACTTCGGCCGGCTCAATCGCCGGCTCAAGATCGACGTGGTCTACGACGTAATCGTGGACAACCCTTTGGCCACGGAGCAGGACCAGCGTGAATTGGTCGAGTTCGTGCTCCAGCTCCCACGGCCGTTCAAGATGTTCATCTACTCGCTCACCGCGTTCCCCAAGACGTCCATCACGCGAAAGCTGCTCGCCGCGGGGGCCATCACCGAGCAGGATGTGGAGGGCGAGGCGGAAAAGGCGCTCGAACAGTTCCGCATCACGCTCGACTACCCGCGAGGCAAGTTCGACCAGTTCATCCTCGCGCTGCTCGTGCTCTCATCCAAGAGCTTTGTGCCCAAGTGGCTGCTGCGGGCCCTCTACCGCGCGAAGTGGTTCGAGCGCCATCCCAAGCCGCTGCTCATGTTCGCTTGGGCGGCGAACATCGTCAAGATGGCCGGCATCGCGCTGGGCATGATCCTGCGCGGTGAGTTGTCCGCGTTCAAGTTCAGGCAGTACTCGAACGTCTCGAAGATGCTGACGCAGTGAGGGGGGCGACGCCCCGCAGTCCATGTGGGGTGCGGTCCCGCATGTGCGGGAACGCCGCTTTAGCTTTTCGCCTGTCGCTGGCGAACGGCTCGCGCGTGTGCGGATGGAAAGCAGCGCTACGCGCTGCCAGCCAAAGCGCCGTCGAGCCGGCGCACTCCACAACGGAGCGCATCGACAACCGGCAAGGGCCTAACCGCGCCATTCTTGCCAACGGAACAGTCCACTCTTGCTCGTCCTCTCGTCGCCCTCGGAATCAGCCAACCTCCCGAAGGTGGGCCACCTTCGGGAGGGTTTCTTGGCTCATGCGTCCTGGCCCGCCGCCTCCCTCTCCAGTTCTGCTCGCTCCTGCCGTTCCTCGATCTCCTTTTCCGCCTCCAGCATCGCGTCCATCTCCTCCTGGAACGTGGTGGCCTTGCTCTCGTGGAACGGCCCGGCCTGGAGCACGAGGTAGTGGCACGTCACGTCCGCCAGTTCTTCCTTCGTCACCTTCCAGATTCGGGCGACCGCGTCGTTGAGCAACTCCTTGGCCTTGTCGTCGGGCATGGGGAAGTGCCTCCCGCCGTGGTGGTGCATGCGGTTGATCACGTCGTAGATCGTGTAGTTCTCCAAGCTGCTCGTCGGCTGGTACGCGGTGGACTCGTCGTCGCCGTCGGACACGATCTCTGTGACGTAGCCCAAGTCTTTCAATTCGAGCATGCAGTCGTACACAATGCTCGCCGGCAGGCGCAGCGAGAGGTAGATGGACCGCGTGGTGAGGGGCTTGCGGTCGAAGTGGAACGCCTGGCCTACGGCAACGAGGCAGCGCAGGAGCACGAACATGCGGTCGCCGAAGCTCGTGAGCAGCGTGACTCCCTCGCGCTCGAACACGGAGAGGTTCTGGTCTGCGTACGCCACCCCCGCGCCGAAGAGCACGATGGCCCAACTGAGGTACACCCAGAACAGCATGAACGGCACCGCGGCAAGCGATCCATAGAGGACGCGGTAGAGGGCGAAGCGCGCCGAGTTGGCCATCCACGCGAAGTAAAGGCCGTAGCCTTGGTTCATGATGTGCCAGATCGTGCCGGCCACAACGCCCGCGACAATGGCCGAGCGCAGCCGCACCCGCGCGTTGGGCATAATGATGTAGAGTAGGGCGAACGCGATCCACACCCAGACGTAGGGCAGCATGCCGCGGACGAAGCCGCCAATGATCGGCAGGGTGTTGACCTGGTGCATGAGCTTCTCGCTCTTGGTGGCGATGTTGTACCCGCTGGTGACCACGAGCACGAGCGTGGGGAGCGTCACCACGCCCCAGTACACGACGAGACGGGTGACGAACGTGCGCTTCCGGCGAATGCCCCAGATGTCGTTGAAGCCTTGCTCGATCTTGCTCAGCAGCGACACGACGGTGAGGAGCGCGATGGTGAACCCGGCCACTCCCATAGCCTTGGTGTTGAGGTTTTCGACGAAGCCGCGGATCTTCGTCACAAGGAACTTCGCGTCCTCGGCCGCGGCCGCGTCTTCCGTGTCCACACCCAAGGCCGGATTGCCCGTGTCCTTTGCAGCTTGGGCGTCGGCCGCGCCCTGTTCGGCCATCTCCTTTGCCTCTTGCTTTTTCCGCTGTTTCTCCTGTTCCTCCCAGTAGGCCGATCGTTGTTCGAGCACCGAGCCGAGCATCGTGCGGGCGGCGGGGGCGATGGGCTTGATCACGTGCTCGACCTGCGGCCAGAAACGCTCGTCGGCCAGGTTGGTCTGCCCCAGGCCCTTGAGCGCGACGGCGAACACGGCCACGAGCGGCACGATGGAAATCAGCGTCCAGTAGGTCAGCGCGTGGGCGCGCAGGAAAAACCGCTTCTCCATGAGGTTGCGGTACACCAGCACCGACAGCTTGAGCAGGTGCACGGCCCAAGTGTAGATGCGCCGCTTGCCCGTGGTGTCGTAGGCCCACATGTCCCGCAGGACGAATTGTTGCACCTTGCGGACAAGCTCGATGACCCGTCGGATCCGCTGCGAGACCATGCGTATCCCTCTCGCTGAGATGCAGAACGGCCCTTGCATCAGGCCGGGGCCGAAGCGTATCAGGCCGCGGAGGGCATGTCAAGACGGCGGATGGCTTCCTTGACATCGAAGCCCGCGCGGGGTTACAATCCGTCGCACTTCGCCCGGCACGCGGGGCTACATGTTGGGGATTCCGCACAAGCGACATGACGCGCAGCCTGTCCTGCCATCAGCCCATCCATGCCTGCCCCCGCCACGGCTTGACGCGCGCGGGCATCTGGCCCCTTCGCGCACAAACACGATGAGCGTTGCACCCCACGACTACCGCGTCGATCTCGACATCTACAACGGGCCGCTGGATCTCCTCCTCTACCTGATCCGGCGCGACGAGATCGAGATTTACGACATCCCGATCGCCCACATCACGCAGCAGTTCATCGACTACCTCGAAGTGCTCAGAGCCATGGACCTGAACAAGGTCGGCGACTTCCTCGTCATGGCCGCGACGCTTATGGAGGTCAAGTCCAAGATGCTCCTCCCGCCGGCCGAAGACGAGGAGGGCGACGAGGAAGAAGAGGATCCCCGCCTCGAATTGGTGCGGCAACTGCTCGAATACAAGCGCTTCAAGGACGCGGCCATGACCCTCTCCGCATGGGGCGCGATCCAGGACCGGAGGCTGCCGCGGCCGGGCGAACTCGACCGCTTTTCAACCGATAGCGACACGGAGGATGACCCTGCGAGCTACGTCGACGGCGTCGAGCTGTGGCACCTCGTCGAGGCGTTCGCCACAATCGTGCGGCAGACCGGCCTGGGCATGGAGGGCACGGTTGTTTACGACGATACTCCTATCGAGGAGCACATGCGGCGCATCCTCGATCTCCTCGAAGAGCGCACCGTGGTCGCGTTCAGCGAGTTGTTCGAGGGCATGCGCAACCGCGGGGTCATGCTGGGATGTTTCCTCGCAATCTTGGAGCTGGCCAAGCAAGATCTGGTCCGCTTCGACCAGGCGCGGGACTTCAGCGAAATCATCCTGACCGTGCGACGGCCCGACGCCTGGTCGCGCCGGGATCCGCCCAAGCGCACGTTCGCGTCGCCCTGCCTTATGGCCAAGCGCGTGCGGCCGCTGCCGGGAGACCCGCGTGTGGGGCCAGCGATGCAGTTGCCGAGCCAGATGCGCACGATGCGCGAGATGGCCGCGTCGCCGGCGCGTCGCCGCGCGTACGATGCCTGCTTCTTCGATCTGCCTGTCTCCCCGGCGATTCGGCCGGTTTTCTACGAGCCGCTGGCGCCTACCGGCCCCCCGAAGCCGTGGCATGCGCTCGTGGCCGAGCCCAAGCGGCCGAGCTTCCTCCCGCCGGAGGAGGTCGAAGTGGACGCCGCAGATGTCGAGGAGATTGACGTGCAGGACGTGGCGATCGAAGCGCCGGAGGGCTGGGTGCCTCCGCCGCCGCCAAAGCTGCCGGAGTTGGCGTTCCGCCGGCGCGTGGCCGCCGGCGCCGGCCGGCGGCTGTTTGCGCCGAGCCGGCCGGGCGTATACGTCGCCAGCCGTCCGCTGAAGCTCTTCCCGCTGCCGAGGCCGTCAGAGGAACTCCTCGATGCCGCGCGGCGGCCGCCCGCACCCGAGCAGAAGGAGGCCTCGCCCGCGGCCGAGGTGGCCGCGGAGGGCCAAGAGTTGCCGGCGCGCACCGCGTCGCTGCTGCACAAGCCCGCGGCCGGGAAGGGGCGCAAGCTTTTCGTTGCGCAGTACCCACTGCCGCGCTCCTCGTTTCGCGTGCCGGCCGAGGCGGAGGCGCAGACCATGCCGGAGCCGCCAGCGCCTGAGCCTGTCGCGCCGCCCGAGACTCCGCTGCCAGTTGAGACCGCCCGAGCGGCCTCGCCGATCTCGCCGGAGTGGGGGGGGGCGCCGCCTCAGCCTTCTGCGCCGGAGCCTCCACAAGCCCCCGCGCCGGACGTGCCCGCTCCCGTCCCCACGCCCGTTGCTCCATCGATGCCCTTGCGGCGTGTGCAGGCAGCGGGCAAGGGACGCAAGCTGTTCACCCCGGCGTATCCCTTGCCCCAAGCGCCTCTCGCCCTGCCATCGGCGCAGGCGGCCGCCGAAAGCGCGCCAAGGGCTAAGCCGGCTGAGCCGGCCCTCGCCCAGGAACACGACGCGGGCAAGCTCTTGGCATGGCTCCGGCGCGTGTGGGCCTGGCTGTGCCGCGGCGCCAGCGCGTGCTGGGCTTGGGTCCGGGAGCGCGTCAGAGGCTAGCGCACCAGGGCAGCCACGCCTGTAGTGCTCACGTCAGTGAGCCTCTGCCCCGGCGACTGCGGCAGAAGGCTCATTGGCGTAAGCACCACTGGCACAGGCGGCGCTTTGGGAAACTCATGCAGCGCGCGCTCCTTGCCTTTGCCATGAGGCGGAGGTAGCATTCGGCGCTACTTTGCGGCTGCTCTGGCCCAGGACTCGCCTCCCCCCATGTACGATCTCAAGTCCAACCTGTTCGTCCACGAGGGCTACGTCCTCTTCCCTGACGCGATTGCGCGCGTCGAGCGCGTCGAAGCCGCGATGGGCAAGGCGGCGCAGACCTTCGGCGACCTCGATATCCCGGACTTGATCGAGGCGAACAACTGGGCCACGCTGCGCAGCAGTCGCTTCGGCGAGCAGGACAATCCGCCGGAGCCCGACGTGGTGCTCATGCTCGCGCGCTTCGATGGCAACCCCAACGCGGAGAAGGTGCTCGATGCCTGCGGCGACGATGGCCAGGCCAAGCACCTCGCTCGCTACCTGCTCGGTGGCGGCGCGTTCAGCTTCTTCTCCAGCGGCATCCGCGACTGGACGCGGCCGCGCAAGGACCATGTGTGCCGGCCGGCGTGGCGCCTCTCGACCATGAACGGCTGCCCGCATCTGTGCGCGTACTGCTCGTTCGGCGGCGTGCACATGGCCATGGTCAACCTCGACCACTACGCGGAGCACCTGCGCAAGCTGATCAACAACAACCCGTGGGAGCCGGTCTACCTGTTCAACGACGCGTCGGACACGCTCGTGCTGGAGCCGGAGATCGACAACGTCAGGTTCTTCATCTACTTCTTCAAGTCGATGCCCGATCGCTACTTTGTGGTGCACACCAAGAGCGCGAACGTGGACCACATGCTCGGCCACGACCACCAGCAGCGCTGCATCATGCTCTGGACGATCGCGAGCCCCACCGCGAGCCGCGTGTTCGAGCCCGGCGCGCCGACGACGGAGGAGCGCTTCGAGGCCGCGCGGAAGTGCTACCAGGCGGGCTACCCCGTGCGCATCAAGTTCAAGCCGATCATCCCGGTCAAGAACTGGCGCGAGGAAGCCAAGGACATGGCCCGGCGCGCGCTCGACGGCATGCGCCCAGAGCTGATCAACCTGTTCACCCTCTCGTGGATGTCCGTGGACGAGATGGTGCGCGCGTTCGACGTGAACCAACTGGATCCGGAGATCGTGGCCGCGGCCGAGGCGGCGAAGGAAGAAATGAAGGACTCGCACGTCAAGCCGCTGCCCCACAAGACGCGCGCGATCATCTACGATCACTTCATCACCGAAATCCGCAAGGTCGACCCGGACGTGCCCGTCACGTTCAGCACCGAGACGCTGGACATGTGGAAGGAGTTCGGCCCGCGGCTCGGATACAAGCCCACCGACTACATCTGCGGCTGCGGCGCCCAAGCCCGGCCCGGCTGCACGCGCCTGGAGCAGAGCCCCTGGGCCGTGTGCAAGCCAGTGACGTGGGATGGAGCCGAACTGCCGCTGAAGAAGGATTAGGGATGAGAGATGAGGGATGAGAGTTGCTGTTCATCCCTCATCTCTCATCCCTAATTCCAACCCTCCCGCAACGCATCGAGCTGTGTGATTGACCATGCCCAACACCATCGACATCTCGATTGTTGTGCCCTTCTACAACGAAGGGGGCAACTGCCGCGAGCTGTACGAACGCATCGCCAAGGTCGCCGATGAGCAGGATGGCGAGTGGGAGTTTGTGTTCGTCGACGACGGCAGCACGGACAAGACGTGGGAGGTTCTCTGCGAGATCCAGGCCGGCGACTCGCGCGTGCGCGCGGTGCAACTGCGCCGCAACTTCGGCCAGACCCCGGCCCTTGCGGCCGGCTTCGACCACGCGCGCGGCGACGTGATCGTCTCCATGGACGGCGACCTCCAGCACGAGCCGGAGCAGATTCCCATGTTCCTCGAGGGGATCGCGGAGGGCTATGACCTCGTGAGCGGGTGGCGCGAGCAACGGGCCGACTCGTTCGTCATGCGCCGCATCCCTTCTCGTGTGGCGAACTGGCTCATGGCCAAGCTGTCGGGCCTGGACCTGCACGACTTCGGCACAACCTTCAAGGCGTATCGCCGCGAGGTGATCGAGCAGATCGACATGTTCGGCGAACTGCATCGCTTCATGCCGGCGCTCGCGAGCAGAGTGGGGGTGCGGGTCAAGGAGGTGTCGATCCGCAACCCGGCGCGCAAGGCCGGCAAGTCCAACTACGGCATTGGCCGCACGTTCGGCGTGTTCTGCGACCTTCTCATGGTCAAGTTCTTCATCAGCTACCTTTCTCGGCCCATTCGCGTGTTTGGCGGGCTCGGCATGGCGAGCTTCGGCCTGGGGGTGCTGATCGACGTAACGCTGATGATCAACTGGCTCGCCGACCATGGCCAGCACAACATCGCGAAGGAGCACGGCGGGCTGCTGCTGTTGTCCGTGCTGCTGATCTTGGCTGGGGTGCAGTTCTTCGCCATGGGCCTGACCGCGGAGATCGGCGCGCGCATCTACCACCGTGTGGCTGGCCGGCGCATCTACACCGTGCGGGAAATCCGAGAGGCCCACGGGGGCACGCTCCAGCCGTGACCGCTGCATCACACAACGGCCGCTCCCGGGGCTTCACGCTCTTCCTCTGCACCGTGTTGCACGCGTTCACGCACGCGTACACGGTGATGCTCGTTCCGCTCGCGCTTATGATCCAAGCCGACCTGCGGCTGGAGCATGTCGCACAGGCCATGATGCTTCTGACCGTGCAAGGCCTGTGCTACTGCGCCGGCTGCCTGCCCGCTGGGGTTCTTGCCGACCATCTCAGCCGGCGCGACGCGCTCGCGTTGGGGCTGCTGTTGAACGGTGCAGCCTTCGTGGGCCTGGCGTACTCCCCCACGTACTTGGCCGCGTTGGCCGCGGTCGCGTGCGCGGGCCTGGCGGGCAGCCTGTACCATCCCGCCGGCAGCGCGCTGGTCGTGGCGCTCTACCCCGAGCGCAAAGGCCGCGCCGTGGGCCTCGCCGGCATGGGCGCGGCTCTGGGCTTTGCGTTCGGCCCATGGTTTGGCGGGCTGCGAGCGGATGTCTACGGCTGGCGTCGCCCGTGCTTGGAGCTTGGCTTGGCCGGCATCGCCGCCGCGGTCCTCTTCCGGCTCCTCGCACAAGACCCTCCCGTTGAACGCGCCGACACCCCTGGCAAGGGCCGCCAACCCACGCTCCCGATGCTGGCGTTCTTCGTCATCATCGCCCTCTGCTTCAGCATGCGCGACTTCGGCGCGGTCGCGATCAAGCCGCTGGCCACGGTCCTGCTCCAGAAGGCGCACGCCTTCTCGCCCAAGCAGACAGGCGACTACTTTGGGCTCATGAGCCTCACCGCGCTCATCGCCAACCCTCTCTTTGGCGCGCTAAGCGACCGGCGCCATCGGCTCGGCATCGCGGCGGGGGTCCTCGTTGTCGCCGGCATGGGCGCGGCCGCGCTCCCCCACGCGTCGGCCCGGTTTGTTTTGGCGCCACTCGTGGTCTTCGAGTTCTTCGTACTCGCGTCGTACCCCGTGGTCGAGACCGCGCTTGCCGAGAGTGTGCCTGACAGGTTGCGGGGCCGCGCCTTTGGCCTGTTCATCACAGTGGCAGGCCTCATCGGCGCGACCGCGCCCTGGTGCATGGGCGAGGTCGTGGACGCCATCGGCGCGCGCGCCACGGACTCTGCGGCGTACGTCGGGACGTTTGCTTTCCTGGGTGCGCTGATCGCGGCCTCGCCCGTGGGCCTGCTCGTGCTGCGCGAGTTCCGGCGCAGGCATCCCGTCGGCTGACGGACATGGGACGTCGATGAGGTCGATGAGGGGTCAACAGATAAACGCAGATAACAGGCACAGCGGATTGCGCCCCATTCTGCCGCGCGGTCCGGGCCGCAAGAACAACCGCCGGGGCCTCTTGACGTTCGCGCGGTTTGGGAGTCCCCCCGGCTGCTGGGGCTAGTGTCGCGTCCCGCAAGTTCGTTTACCCAATCCGGCGCACAGGTTGGGCAATGCCTGCCAATTCTGTCTGCCGCGCCCCCCGGTGGATGCATCCCCTGCCCGGGGTCCGGCGCCTCATGTCGCTACGCCGTAGGCGTTATACCCAAAGCCCAGGGTTAAGCGTAGCGCAACCCTGGGAAACCCTGCACTTCTTTGTCCCGGCACTTTCGTAGGGACTCATTGCCATACGATGACCCGCCGCACTTCTTGCAAGCACATTTGCAAGCCCTCATGACGGCATCCAGGTGCGTGCATGTTGACCTTCAGCACGTTGGCGGATATCCTCGCGCCGGGCGGGCTAGGAGGCCTGCTCTTTACCCACATTTCAAGGACGGCTGCGGCGGGTGCCGGGGATCGGGAATCCCAACGGGATTCCGTCCTCCAGCCCAGGGTTGCGAGCGAAGCTCGCTACCCTGGGTGGTTGAGCGCTGTGCCCCACCCCCCTTCCCTCTGCCTTTCCGATCCCGCAAGTGCGGGATCGGAAAGGCAGAGGGAAGGGGAGAATGGTGGGTTTGGGTGCCTTGTTCCCAGGGTAGCGGCCTGCGGCCGCAACCCTGGGCTATCATACGGGACCCCCTTGGGGTCCGGGAGGCCGCACGAGAACGACCTCGCAAGAGTTTGGAGATGTGGGTAAAGAACGGGCCAGGAGGCCGGGGTTATGAACGCGGCGCAGCAGTGCAAAAGCCTGCTCCCACCGACGCGGGGTCGGTGGGGGCCAGCGAGGTGAGACCACTCTTTGCACTCGGCTGAAATGTTACGATACGACGTAACTTCATTCGCTAGGCCGAGCACGGCCCATGAAAGATACCAGCGCCGCCGTCAGCGCGCTCTCATCCACCTTGTATTCGTCGTAGTCGTCGTCCCTTATATGACGTGTCTTCGTGGTCAGCAGGTAGCCATGAACGGTGGGGCCAATGAAGAGCGATTCGGACGATGCGGCGCTGTATTTCGGGGCGAATGCAAGCGGCATCGGGGAGAGGTCGCATGCGCAGTCGCCTTCGTCGCTTGGGGCTTCTGGGAATATCCTACCACGGAGGACACGGAGGGCAAGGAAAGTGACGAATGACGAGAGAGCCAATGATGAAGGCCGGAGGCAAAGCAGAACCGCGAAGGACACAGAGGAACGCAGAGAGATGGAAACGCCAAGGCGCAGAGACGCTAAGGCGCAAAGGGCGGAGGCAGACCAGAAAGAGATTCCAGAGGAACCGGGGGCAACGGAATTGGACGGCAACCGAATTCGGAGCTATCGCTGGGTCGGCATTCCGTTGCCGCACTCTCCTGCCTGTTGTCTGTTTCTTTCACGGCGTTTGGCCTTCGGCCCAATCGATACAGACGGTCTGATCCCACGCCGCTACATTGACTGGCTCGTGGCTTTGGATATCATCTGAACCATGACCCGGAGTGGGTGGCCTTCGCCCGGCGTCTGAACGCAAGGGCGCTCCGCTCCATCTGCGCCCATGCCTCCTTTCTTGATGCGCGATGACGCCGATCGTTGACAACCAACCCCAGCCCAGGGCGGCCCTGTCGCTCTACGACATCGAGCCGGTGGTGGACGTTGTCGTGGCCGGCGGCACGGCCGGCCGGACGTGGAAGGTGACGACTGTTGGCCGGACCTATTTCCTCCGGCTGCGCGGGGTGCGCACGTCCACGCTCGAGCGCCTCGAATATGACCATGGCCTTCGCCGGCGCCTGGTCGAGCATGGCGTGCCTACAGCGGAGGCGCTCAAGACGAAAAACGGCCGGCAGTGGATCGAGTTGGCTGGCCGCGTCTTCGAGCTGTATCCGTTCGTTGAGGGGCGGCCGTTCAACTTCGATAGCAACGTGGAGTGCCGCGCGGCCGCGCAAGCTCTGGCGGAGTTTCACAACGCGGCCAGGGGCTACGCTCCACCCAACCCGCGGCCCATGGGGATCGCGCAGTATGCCTGGTTAGGCTTCTGCGACCGCGCCAGCGACCGTATGGACGATCCCGACCTCCAGGCCGCCAACATCGAGGCCTTGCGCAGCATCGCTGAAACAGACGACGACCGCCGCGCAGTCGAATGGGCGCTTGCCCGGGCGGCGCGCCTGCGCGAGCGCAACGCGGGCGCGATCTACGACAGCACCCGGCACTGGGTCATGCATGGCGATTACACTCCGGCCAACGTGCTGTTCACGTGCGACTACCGCGTCGCCGGCATCTTCGATTTAGACTGGGCCATGCCAGGCCCGCGCGTGCGTGACATCGGCGATGCGCTGTATTTTTTTGCCGGCAGTAGGGCCAGCTTGGACACCCGCGACATTTGGACGCTCACGGACGCGGTCCCTTTCGACTTTGGCCGGTGTATCTCGTTCCTGAATCAGTATCATCGCGTGTCGCCGCTGACGCCTGACGAGTGGCAGGCGCTTCCCGCGGCCTTCGAGGGACGCTGGCTGTCGATCCGGCTTGAAGGCATGGCCAAGGTGCCTCAGGCCGAGCGCCTGCGCTTTTTCAGCCGCGGCGACATCCGAGTGCCTATCGATTGGCTCGACGCGAACTGGGTTGCGCTGCGTTGCGCGGTTGCGGCTGTTTGACGCAAGGATGCCGTGTGGGGGCGGGGGCTGCTCTTTACCCACATTTTGGCCACCGATGCCACTGCCTTGTGCAGTAGTTCCTCAGGCCGGGCGTCTACCCGGCGTTGCTGGAAACAGTGGTGAATCCCACTGGCTTTTCCGCCGTACGGCGGATGGGTCGTTAGGCCCTTACCGGTTTTCGAGCGACAACATGTTGTCGATGTGTGCGGTGCGAGGCGACGTGGTTTATAGTAGGGCAATTCATTGCCCGTCGAACGTCCTTGCCCTCACGAGGCAGACGGGCGATAAATCGCCCTACTACAAGCGGCCCGACGGCGGCGGCGGCGCCCCTTTTTCGCAGCGAAGTCTGCGAGAAAGCATAGTGCCTTATCCATCCAGAATTGTCATGAAAAACAAGAAGTTGAGAGCGCTCTGCGCACAAACTCATGTCGGAATGATAGGTGACGACACAGCCGCGGGATTGGGTGCACAGCCGTCCGTGGTCACGCCCCCTGATGGGGACAGATCGCATCCGCGCCGGACGCGGACCGATCACCGCGCGCAGACGTGGGAGCTGTTCTGGCGGAAAGATGGACCACAGATGTCACCAGAGACCACGGATGACGAACCAGTCCCGCGACAGCACAAGTTCCGGCCGGAACAAGATCCTGCGGCTGGAACATCGCATTGGGCTGCGGGCAGCCCGCTTTATGTTTCCTGCCGCGGAAGCGTGAAACTCCACGGGCCAAGCCCGTGGCATCTCCAGAGGCGTTGTGTGCTCGTTGTAGATGGCCAACATGAGCAACCACAGGGCAAGCCTGTGGTATCCCGCTGCTGTGTGCCAATCACGTTCTGCATCCGTGGGATCCATCTGCCCATTTGGTTGCGGCCAAAGGCCGCGCTAGGGTATCCTCTTTGGGATGTGGGTAAAGAGCAGGGAGCGGGTGACACGATGCGTCCGCCTTCGGCGGCTTCCGCATCGCGTTCCCGCGGCTCGCATCGTGTCCCTGACCCATTGGGCACTGAGCCCGCATTTCTCACCAGCCTGGGATAGAACTGTCGGAGAAGTCGCCGCCTGAAAGACCTTACCGGCCCAGACGAACGCGTGGGTTGAGCACCAGCCTGCGCGCGTGGAATGGGAGGGGCTGGCCCTTCGGGCGAGCCCAGTCGGGCGCCGCTGCTGCGTTGCACCGCGCTCGACGTGCCCCGAGCACGCCTTCGCGACAGTGCGCCTTGCATCGACACCCGCCTGGACTCGTGAGAAATGCGGGTTAGCGCCCTTGGTTCACGTCCTCATGACAGAAGCCATCCCAGAGCCCCCGGCCAAGCGCCGCTTCCCGCTATGGAAGAAGCTCGCCTTCGCCACTGTCCCGTTGATTGCCGTGCTTGCGCTCGTTGAATTGGGCTTTCGCCTGTTCGCGCCGGGCGAGCAAGAGGACATCACGAAGCGCTGGCGTTTCTTGCAGGAGTTCCATCCGTTCCTGGGCATTGACCGGCGTCCCCAGGGCCGGAAAGTGCTGGACGACGAGCATGGCAAGCGCACGTTCACCGTGAACAACATCGGCTTCCGCGGGCAGGACGTGCAGGCGCGCAAGCCGGCCGGCGTGTTCCGCATCGCTTGCCTCGGCGGCTCGACCACCGAGAACGAGTTCGTCGACGACTCCCAGACGTATTGCGCGATCCTCCAGCGCTTGCTGCGAGAGCAGACGGGGCGTAGGGACGTGGAGGTGGTGAATGCCGGCTGCGCGACGTATTCGACCGCGCACAGCTTCATCAACTACGCGCTGCGCGTCAGCGACCTCCAGCCGGACCTGGTGACGATCTACCACGGCATCAACGACCTCGTGCCGGGCATGTGCCCTGGGTTTCGCTCGGATTACCGGAATTTTTACCGCTTCTACCATCTGGTGGGTGCGCTCCAGACCGATCTGGAGCTGCGCATCGAGACCCCTCTGGATCGCGTACTCCGATGGAGCGTCGCGTACCGGTTTTGCACGCGCGCGGTTGCCCGGTCCATGGTCAGCCAAGTGCGGGAGCCGCGTAGCTTCAAGGTGCAGCCGGCCAACCGTGTCACCGGCGAGGGGCCCCGCATCTTCGAGCGCAACCTGCGCGCGATCATCACCCTGGCCCAGGCCAACGGCAGCCGCGTGCTGCTGTGCACGTTCCCCTATGTGCTTCGGCCGGATATGACGCCGGCTGAGCGCGGCCGCCTCGGTGGGTACGGCTGGTTCAAGTTTCTCACGGTGAGGGGTGTCATCGACGGCCTCCAGCGGCACAACGTGATCATCGAACGCTTGGCCAAGGAGAAAGGAACCCTGCTCGCCGATCTGGCCACGGCCGTGCCTAAGGACTTCGAGCACTTCTTTGACTCGTGCCACATGACGCCGGAGGGGCAGGCCGTTGCCGCGCGCGAACTGACCAGGGTGATCATGCAGTCAGAGGTGATCGGGAAGCAGGCGAGTAGGCCCACGGGCCCCAAGTGACTTGGGGCGGGGGCCGTCCGTGTTTGGCGTACGCAAGCGAAGAAACGCGTGCCCGCCGCGTAGCCACATGCGCCAGCATGCGGGCCGGCCGACGAGCGGCGCGAGTGGCCTACATTCCCTACATGGGCTCGTAGTGGCCCGCGATACGGGACATGGACTTGATCTCGCTGCGCCGCACGAAGGTCTCAGGGTAGCGCGGGTTGAGGGGACGAAGCCGCACGGCTTCGTCCTCGAAGAACACTTGCCTGAACGTGCGCCCCTCCTCGGTCTCCACCAGCGCGAAATCCCCTGCTCGTGGCTTGCGGTTATGCACGAACACGACGACCGCTCCCGGCGCAAACGAAGGCTTGCGCACGCTCGTCATGCTGTCGTCGGTGAGTTGGTATGCGCAGAAGGGGGCGTCCTTGGCGAAGAAGATCTGCAAGAACCTGCTCATCCTGCGCTCCACGTTCGCGCGGCCGCCCTCGCCCCCAAGGGGTTCGGTGTGGAGGATGCCTGCGTCCGCGTCGATGAGGGCGACGCCCTTACCCTCTTGGCCGCCGCTGGAACCCGCTGGGGGGGGCTGTCGGGACAGGGCGTCGCTCAGGAGGCGGTCCACGGCTTCGAGTGCTTCGGGCCGATCCGGCTCTGCGCCCTCCTGTTTCCCCGCGGGCACGGGCTCCATGTTGACGCTACGCGCCACCATGTCCCGGAACTCGGCCGCCAGGTCTTCAGGCGGGGCAAGCGTGGCCATCAGTTCGTTCAGCATCTGCTGCTGTTTGGGCAAGACCGAGTGTTCGAGCGAACGGAGCGTGGCGATGCCCTGCGGAGACATGCCGCTGAAAGCGGCGTCGATTCGGTAGCGGTCATCGCCTTCGAGCGTTTGCACGCCTTTGACGGAAGCCCTTGCCTTGATGGGGATGGCGTGGTCGGGGAGGGAGATAACGAGGTCGAGCTTGTCGTTGATCTTCAGGGGAACCCTGGCCAGGAACAGGAGCCCGCCGAGACTAAGGTTGATAATAGGGTCCGGCTGCGCCGATGAAGTGTCGAGGATCGACATGAGGCCGTGCTGCCGGCACTCGACAGTTGCGCCGGCGACGAGGAACCGTCGGGATGCTCGTCTGTCTTTGGCCTCCACGGCACGCTCTTTTCTGAAGCTTGGGATGACGGACGCGGGGGCCCGCGATCAGTAATGCTCGACCTTGCCCGACATGCGCCAGATGGCCGCCACCTCCTGGAGCCGCAGGAGGCACTCGCCGAAGTCTTCGTTGGGCGGACGCACGCGCACCTCGCCCTCGTTGTCGAAAAAGACTTGGCCAAACCACGCCTGGTTGCCGGCGACGACGAACGCGTGGTCGTAGTCCTTGGCCGGCTCGCTCGAAAAGAGCAGCACGTCGCGCTTGGCAAAGCGCGGGGGGCCCGGGCTCAACGCCGCGGTGCGGTTGATCTGGAGGGCGAAGGTCGAGGTCGCATTGGTGTTGGGCATAAACACATATGAGATGGGCTCGCCAATCGGCACGCCGAGTGAGTCGAACGCGGCCGGCACCGACTCGCCCATCTCGTGCACCGGCACCAGTGTGCGCAGCATCTCCGAGCGCTCGTCGTCGTCCTGGTCCCGCGTCAGCATGTCGAAGTCCCCGCCCTTGGCCAGCACGTCGAGCACGTCCTTCGCGGCCCCTAGATCGAACTTGAAGTCCTGGAAGAGTTTCAGAACTTCGGCGAACTCGGGCGGGACGTCGTCTCGACTGAGGCTGGGGGAGGCGCTGCCGTCGGCTGCCGCGATCTCCTTGTCCGGGGTCTCTGCGCGTTCGTCTGTGGCGCCGAGGAACCCAAACTGCATTTCGAGTTGGACCAGGCGCTTGGCTGTGCTCGCCCCGTACTTGTCAAAGACCGCGCCGACGAGGAAGCCTTCGGCCTCGTCCATGGGCCGACACCAGCGGCAGCGGGAGACGAGCTTGAGGTAGTTGCTCTTCTTGGGCAGGTTGAGCGTGAGGACCATGCGCTCGTCGGGCGCCAACTCGATGGGCGACACGAACACCACGCCCCCGCGGCCGAGGTTCTGAATCGGGCACGCGTAACGCCTGGGCGGACCGCCAGAGGACTTGCGGAACTGCACGGTCGCCTCGGGCACGTCGAAGCGCTTGTGCTGCCGGCGCTCGGTATCGTTGTCGGTCTCAGTCATGGACCCCAAGTTGGCTTGCCAAGGGATGTCTGCTATACTCCACGGCAATTCTGGATTGTAGCACAAGGTGTGCACCTTTGGAAGACGTCGTTTCAGCGGAGCGGCTCATGGCCAAACCAGACTCGATCAAGGCTCGGCTAGCGGCCGGCGAGGTCGTGCTGGGCACCGTCGTCACCACGCCGTCACCGGCGCTCGTGGAGACGCTGGTCGTTGCCGGGGTCGACTGGCTCTGGCTCGACATGGAGCACAGCCCCTTGGGCCTCGAAACGCTCCAAACGCTGCTGGCGGTGACGAGCGGCTCCGGCGTGGCGAACCTTGTGCGCGCACCTTGGAACGACGCGGTCCACATCAAGCGCATCCTCGACGCGGGCGCGGACGGCGTGATCGTGCCGCTGGTGCGAAGCGCGGCCGACGCCGAGGCCGCGGTGGAAGCGTGTCTCTATCCCCCGGCCGGCATCCGCGGCGTGGGACTGTCGCGCGCGCAGGGCTATGGCGCGACGCTGGACGAGTACCTCGACTGCGCCAACGACGACGTGGCCGTAGTGGTCCAAATCGAGCACAAGGAGGCGGTCGACAACATCGCCGCCATCGCCGCGACGCCAGGGCTGGCCGCGGCGCTAATTGGGCCGTATGATCTCTCGGGCTCGATGGGGCTGCTGGGGCAAGTCGACCATCCGGACGTGCAGGGAGCTATTGCCAAGACCGTGGCCGCGTGCCGGTCAGCCGGCTTGCCCCTGGGCATGTTCTGCGGCGATGCCGCGCAGGCCGCGGCCCGCGCGGCGGAGGGCGTGCAACTGATCGCGATCAACGTCGATATCAATATGTTCCGGCAGGCGTACACGCACGCGCTCGCGGACGCACGCGAACGCATCGCCGCTGGCCAGTGACTGTTGGGAGCGCTCGCGTGGAGTCCCATCCCCAACTCGACCGCGGCCGATTGCTCATGGGCTCGCTCGCAGAGCGCCGAAGCATGATTCGCATTGAGGCCGCGGCCATGGATCCGGCCGCGCCGCCTTCGGCGGACGAGCGGAGCTTCGAGCATGTACGCGCCATTGCCGCTCGCATCCGGCAGGCCCGTGAGGCCGGTCGCCCGGTCGTGCTCACCTATGGCGCGCACGCGATCAAGAACGGCCTCGCGCCGGTCATGATTGAGCTTGCCGAGGCCGGCTGGGTCACCCACTTCGCCACCAACGGCGCGGGCGTGATCCACGACTGGGAGTTCGCCTACCAGGGCGAGAGCAGCGAGGACGTACGCGAGAACGTGGCCCGCGGTGCGTTCGGCATTTGGGACGAGACGGGCCGATACATCAACCTCGCGCTGCTCGTGGGCGCGTGGCGGGGCATGGGCTACGGCCAGAGCGTGGGCGCGCTCATCGAGGAGGAGCAACTTGTCGTTCCCACACAAGACGAGGTCAAGTCTCGCCTCGCAAGCGCGCTCACGCATGACAGGCCGAGCGAGCGCGTGGGCGCGGCCGCGGACCTGTGGAGACAGATCCAAGCCCACGGGCTCCAGCCTGGGAAGATGCCAGTCCCACACCCATGGAAACGTTTCTCCGTAACGGCTGCCGCCTACCGCTTGCGTATGCCGCTGACCGTGCATCCGGGCATCGGTTACGACATTATCTACACGCACCCGCTCAACGATGGCGGGGCGCTGGGGCGCACCGCAATAGCGGACTTCCTCTCGTTCGCGCACACCATCCGCCAACTCAGCGGCGGCGTCTATCTCTCAGTGGGCAGCGCAATCATGTCGCCCATGATCTTCGAGAAGGCGATGTCTATGGCCCAGAACCTTGCGAGGCAGGCTGGTGCCTCGATAAACGGCCATCTCATCGTTGTCAACGACATTCAGGCGGGCGAGTGGGACTGGAGCCTGGGCGAGCCGCCAAAGGACAACCCTGCGTACTATCTCCGCTTTTGCAAGTCTTTCAACCGCATGGGTGGCGAGATGCGCTACGTGTGTGCGGACAACAGGGTGTTCCTGGGGCATCTGCTCGCGGAGTTAGCAGCATAGGGGCCGGGAGCCGAAGCTGTGAGGCTCCCGGCGAAGGTGCGCCAATCGGCGATTGGCTGGCGAATTCGCAGGCGGGGACTGGGAATAAGAAATACGGCAAGAACGCGCAAAAACTCCTTGACTCTCAGATTTGTTGTGGTATACTGGTGGGTCTCACTTGAGGGTGTGAAACACAAGAAAACACGTCCGCTTGGCTTGACAACGACAAGTTTCGTGTTATACTTGTAAATCACCCCCCACAAGCGGGAAGTCGCCGAAATGGCGGCACTTGCTCTTTGACAATAAGGATGGTCGAACATGTGCGAGGATGTGAAAAGCATCCATCCCCCGGATGCTTTGCGACTCCTTCCGGCCCGATTCGTCGGGTCGAAATACGAAGGGATCGCCCTTGCCGGCCTTTGTGCCGGTGGTCTCTTTCATAAGAGGCCATGAACTTGGTCAATGCGCGGCGCCCAGTGGGCGCTTAGCGTCTTACCATATATTCAACTGAAGGGTTTGATCCTGGCTCAGAACGAACGCTGGCGGCGTGGATTAGGCATGCAAGTCGAGCGAGGACCGGGCTTCGGCCCGTGAACCGAGCGGCGTAAGGGTGAGTAATGCGTAGACGACCTACCTCCGAGTTCCGGATAACAGCGTCTCTTCATTGAGGCTTTACCGAAAGGGCTGCTAATACGGGATGACCTCGCGGGATCGCCTGTTCCTGCGAGCAAAGTCGGGGATCCTTCGGGACCTTTCGCTCGGAGAGGGGTCTACGTCCTATTAGCTTGTTGGTGAGGTAACGGCTCACCAAGGCTTTGATGGGTAGCTGGTCTGAGAGGATGATCAGCCACACTGGGACTGAGACACTGCCCAGACTCCTACGGGAGGCTGCAGTCGAGAATCATTCACAATGCGCGCAAGCGTGATGATGCGACGCCGCGTGCGGGATGAAGGCCTTCGGGTTGTAAACCGCTGTCAGGGTGAAGGAAATGCAAGGGTGCGAATACCACCTTTGCTTGACCGATCCCAAAGGAAGCCATGGCTAACTCCGTGCCAGCAGCCGCGGTAATACGGAGATGGCAAGCGTTGTTCGGAATTACTGGGCTTAAAGAGCACGTAGGCGGCTTGGTCAGTCGGGTGTGAAATCCCTCAGCTCAACTGAGGAATTGCGCCCGATACTGCCTTGCTCGAGAGCAGGAGGGGAGAGTGGAACTCTAGGTGGAGCGGTGAAATGCGTAGATATCTAGAGGAACGCCGGTGGCGAAAGCGACTCTCTGGCCTGCTTCTGACGCTGAGTGTGCGAAAGCTAGGGTAGCGAACGGGATTAGATACCCCGGTAGTCCTAGCCGTAAACGATGGGCACTAAGTAGAGGGCACTCTGATGTGTTCTCTGCCGGAGCAAAAGTATTAAGTGCCCCGCCTGGGGAGTACAGTCGCAAGGCCGAAACTCAAAGGAATTGACGGGGACTCGCACAAGCGGTGGAGTATGTGGCTTAATTCGAGGCAACGCGAAGAACCTTACCTGGGCTTGACATGCTTGGATGCCTACCCTGAAAGGGGATTAGGCTGCCTTCGGGTGAAACTTGCACAGGTGCTGCATGGCTGTCGTCAGCTCGTGCCGTGAGGTGTTGGGTTAAGTCCCGTAACGAGCGAAACCCTTGTCCTTAGTTGCCAGCAGTTCGGCTGGGGACTCTAAGGAGACTGCCGTCGTCAAGACGGAGGAAGGTGGGGACGACGTCAAGTCATCATGGCCCTTACGCCCAGGGCTGCACACGTACCACAATGGCCGGTACAGAGGGAAGCAAGACCGTGAGGTGGAGCAAATCCCAAAAAGCCGGTCCCAGTTCGGATCGAAGGCTGAAATTCGCCTTCGTGAAGTCGGAATCGCTAGTAATCGCGGATCAGCTACGCCGCGGTGAATATGTTCCCGAGTCTTGTACACACCGCCCGTCAAGCCACGAGAGCGGGGGGTGCCCTAAGTCGCTGATCTAACCTTCGGGAAGAAGGCGCCAAAGGCAAACCCCGTGATTGGGACTAAGTCGTAACAAGGTAACCGTAGGAGAACCTGCGGTTGGATCACCTCCTTTCTAAGGACCGAGGGTCGCGCAAGCGGCCCAGGGCCCTATGATGGCGACATCATAGGGGACCCCAATCAGCGCATGCCTAGTACGGTTCGACCATCCTTTCTTCTTCTCAATGCCACGCTTGGCATACCCTGCCACAGCGCGGCTTGAGTTTCCGGCGACCTCAGCTTCGGCCGCTGCAGGCCGACAATCGTGGGCCTATAGCTCAGTTGGCTAGAGCGTTCGGCTGATAACCGAAAGGTCAGAGGTTCGAATCCTCTTAGGCCCATCTGGACCGCTGAATGGGCCTGCCGAAAAATACCGGCGGGTTCGCGCAACTTGGCCAAGCTACCATACGGTGGTATGAGCCGGGTACCTAAGCCAGAACGAGGCTGGGTGCCGGTTCTCGGCCCTGCCGGGGCTATAGCTCAATTGGGAGAGCGCCGCTTTTGCAAGGCGGAGGTTACCGGTTCGATTCCGGTTAGCTCCATACGCGGCTCGCAATGAGCCGTTGTGCTCTTTGATAACAGAATAGTTTGCTAGGTGATCGTGGTTCCACTGCAACAGTGAAGCCTGTGTGGCAGGCCTTGTGCCTGCTACACGCCCATACTGCGTCCGGCGCGGCGACACAGATCCAAGGTGATCCAATAGGAGACTTGAGGATTTGTGGTCAAGCTGCCAAGGGTGTACGGTGGATGCCTTGGCGCCAGAAGAAATCGCGAGCGTGGAAGGCTGCGATATGCCCCGGGTAGCCGTCAAACAGGCCTTGATCCGGGGATCCTCGCTTGGCCGAGCCTGAATTCATAGGGCTCGGCTGTGAACGGAGGGAATTGACACATCTTAGTACCTCCAGGAAAGGAAAGAAACCTCGACTTCCTTAGTAGCGGCGAGCGAAAAGGAATTAGCCCAAACCGAATACGTGTAAGCCCTACAGCGTTGTGTATTCGGGGTAGTGGGAGTTGTTGGGCGGAGTGTAGGCTCCGCCGAGGTCTACGGCAAAACTAGCTGAATAGCTCTGGAAAGCTCAACCATAGAAGGTGATAGTCCTGTAAGTGAAAGTTTTGCCGCCCTTTACAGCCACCCAAGTAACGCCAGTCCCGTGGAACCTGGCGTGAATCTGCGGGGTCCATCCCGTAAGGCTAAGCACTCTCTGGCGACCGATAGTGCACAAGTAGCGCGAGCGAAAGGCGAAAAGTACCTCTGTTAGAGGAGTGAAAAAGTACCTGAAACCGTGCACCTACAAGCTGTGGAAGGACTATGTCATAGGCATGGTGTGGCACCTGCGCAAGCAGGAGCCCGCCGCGCTGAATTGACACGTCTGACCGCGTGCCTTTTGCATAATGAACCGGCGAGTTACTGTACGTAGCAAGGTTAATCCGCTCAGCGGAGGAGCCCTAGCGAAAGCGAGTGTGAAATGCGCGTCGAGTTACGTGCAGTAGACCCGAAACCAGGTGATCTACCCTTGGCCAGGGTGAAGCGACTGTAATAGGTCGTGGAGGCCCGCACGCACCAATGTTGAAAAATTGGGCGATGAGCTGAGGGGAGGAGTAAAAGTCTTATCAAACCTGGCGATATCTGGTTCTCCCCGAAATAGCTTTAGGGCTAGCCTCGGGCCACTACGCAACGGAGGTAGAGCTACTGAATGAGTCTAGGGGTCTACCCGACTACCTATCTCAACCAAACTCCGAATGCCGTTGCGACTACCCCGGGAGTCAGTCTGCGAGGGATAAGCTTCGTGGTCGAAAGGGAAACAACCCTGACCGCCGGCTAAGGTCCCCAAGCGTATGCTAAGTGACTAAGGAAGTGGATGTGCCTAGACAGCTGGGATGTTGGCTTAGAAGCAGCCACCATTTAAAAAGTGCGTAATAGCTTACCAGTCGAGCATGTCTGCGCCAATAATGAACGGGACTCAAGCATACCACCGAAGCCGCGGATCGTCTCGCCTTTGGGCGAGGCGGTGGTAGGGGAGCGTTGTGTTGTAGGCAGAAGGGCGACCGAAAGGACGCCTGGACGAAGCACAAGTGACCATGCCGGTACGAGTAGCGATAAAGCGGGTGAGAATCCCGCTAGCCGTAAGCCTAAGGTTTCCTGGGGAAGGTAAATCCGCCCAGGGTTAGTCGGTACCTAAGCTGAGGCCGAAAGGCGTAGGCGATGGATAGCAGGTTAATATTCCTGCACTCCGTCCCAGCGTTTGAGCATGAGGTGACGGAGCCATGAAGGCCATGCGAGTCAATAGATTCTCGTCCTTGATCCGAGGGTGAGCTGTAGGAAAATCCGCAGCACTAAAGCCCAGAGTGAGAGGTGAGCCCAATTGCGGGCGAAATGGCTGGATTGGCTTCCGAGAAAAACCCCGTTTGCGAGCTGAAGACGGAACCGTACTAAAACTGACACAGGTAGGCGAGGAGAGTATCCTCAGGCTCTCGAGAGAACCCTTGTTAAGGAACTCGGCAAAATCACTCCGTAACTTCGGGAGAAGGAGTACCTCCTTCGGGAGGTCGCAGAGAAATGGCCCAAGCGACTGTTTACTAAAAACACAGGTCTGTGCTAAGGCGTAAGCCGACGTATACAGACTGACAAGTGCCCAATGCCAGAAAGTTAAGGGAAAGGGTTAGTCCCGCTTCGGCGGGACGAAGCTCTGAACCGAAGCTCTGGTGAATGGCGGCCGTAACTATGACGGTCCTAAGGTAGCGAAGTTCCTTGTCGGGTAAGTTCCGACCTGCACGAATCTTGTAACGACTTGGGCGCTGTCTCAACAAGGGACTCGGCGAAACTGAAGTCGTGGTGAAGATACCACGTACCCGCGGCAAGACGGAAAGACCCCGTGGACCTTTACTGCAGCCTAATATTGGCTTTTGACCTAACCTGTGTAGGATAGGTGGGAGACTTTGAAGCGAGGACGTCAGTTCTCGTGGAGTCGTCCTTGAAATACCACCCTCGCTATGTTGAAAGTCTAACCGAGTACCGTGAATCCGGGCTCGGAACAGTGTTAGGTGGGCAGTTTAACTGGGGCGGTTTCCTCCAAAAGCGTAACGGAGGAGCGCAAAGGCTCACTCAGCACGGTTGGCAATCGTGCGTAGAGCGTAAGGGTATAAGTGAGCTTGACTGCGAGACATATAGGTCGAGCAGATGTGAAAGCAGGCCCTAGTGATCCGGCGGATTCCGAATGGAAGGGCCGTCGCTCAACAGATAAAAGGTACCCCGGGGATAACAGGCTTATCGCTCCTGAGCGTCCATAGCGGCGGAGCGGTTTGGCACCTCGATGTCGGCTCATCGCATCCTGGGGCTGGAGGCGGTCCCAAGGGTTGGGCTGTTCGCCCATTAAAGCGGTACGTGAGCTGGGTTTAGACCGTCGTGAGACAGGTCGGTCCCTATCTGCCGTGGGCGTACGATATTTGAGAGGATCTGCCCCTAGTACGAGAGGACCGGGGTGGACGGGCCTATGGTGTGCCAGTTGTCGTGCTAACGGCACTGCTGGGTAGCTATGCCCGGAAAGGATAAACGCTGAAAGCATCTAAGCGTGAAGCCCCCCTCAAGATAAGATATCGAGCCCTCATTCGTGAGGCGAGAGGCACCTGGAAGACCACCAGGTTGATAGGCCGGACGTGTAAGCATAGTAACATGTTTAGCTTACCGGTACTAATTTGCCGAATGCTTGACCACTTTTCCTCAATTCTCTTGGCCAAACCGGCCAGTTGGAAAGGCTTGGCTGCTGTAGAAGAACCTGACACCTAGCGCTATTCAATATCAAGCACAACCCGAGTCGTCGCCTAATCGCGACGGCTCGGATCTTTTTGTCCGGTGACCATAGCACAAAGGCCACACCCGTTCCCATTCCGAACACGGTAGTTAAGCTTTGTGCGCCGATGGTAGTTGCCTGCGGGCTGCGAGAGTAGGTCATTGCCGGGCTTATAATAAGAAACCCTGTCCGACGTAAGGTCGGGCAGGGTTTTCTTTTTTGGGCAGGTGTAGCCGTACGATGCACGGTGACAGGCGTGCGTGTGAGACCGGGATCAGACTTGGCCCCTGTCGTCGCCTACTTGCCCGTGCAGAATGTTCGGGCGATTCGCTGTCAAGGTCGCTGCGCTGGTGGCGCGGTGGCAGCTTCGCCAGGTTTGGGCAGAAACATGGCGAGCCGGCATCCCCAGCGATGGCGGCTCTGGTTTGCGGAGAATGATGGCCGCGACGCGGAGCGACATCGCCATGCCGGGTTGTCGTAGCTTCCTCCACGGAAGATGCGGCTACGGCCCCGTGGTGGAACAACGGGATCAGTCTGTGTTTGTTTGCTGTACGGTGCTGGGGAATCATGGCACCACTCCCACACGTTCCCGTGCATATCGTACAGCCCCCATGCGTTGGGCTGTTTTTGCCCGACAGCCTGCGCGGTCTTCTTCCCCACTTGCCACGCGTTCTTGTCGTACCATGCGTAGTCGGCCAATTGGCTTTCGTCATCCCCCATGCAGTAGGCACTGCTGGTGCCTGCGCGACACGCATACTCCCACTCCGCATCGGTCGGCAGGCGGAACTGCGTCCCGCCGGCATCGCGGCTCATCGTGGCCGCGAATGCTGCGCAATCGCGCCAGGTGATGAACACTGCCGGGTGCCGGGGCTGCTCCCGCACGTGAGGCTTGCCTGACCATGGCGAGGTCTGCATTACCTTTGTCCACTGGCCCTGCGTGGTCTCGTATTTCGCGAGGTAGAAGGGCTTGGTGAGGCGTACGCGGTGTCGAGGGAACTCAGGCTCGAAGTACTTGCGCTTGTCGTTGTATTTCCGTGCAAGCTTGTCGGGCGTCCCCACACTACCCATCATGAACTCCCCAGCGGGGATGAGCACCAACTCCACCCGCGGCTCCTTGAGCCACAGCTCATAGGGCAGGCCTGTTGCGGGGTCTGCGCTCTGACCTCCGCGCGTGACGACAGGATTGCCGTACTGATCCTTCCCGCCGTCGGGCAACATGAACCGGGCATTCGGTCCCTCGACGAGGCAGACGGGCAAACGTTTTCCGGGAGCGCTCTGCGTCGCTGTACGCGCCCTCGTCTTCTGTCTGCGGGTGCCTGGCTTGGCTCGCACGATCTTTGTCATGTTTGGCCGCGGGATGACCGAGTGTTTCCACCACTCCCGCTTGTCCTTGGGCAACCCCCTGACGTGGCGCGTGGGCATCACAGCCAGCGGTGTGTTGCGGAACCTGGCTTCCACCTCCACGCGCAAGGCCACCGGCTCTCCCATGCTTTCGTACTTGCTCTTGTCCACGAAGTGTTCCCTATACGTCATGATCTCCCACTTGGAGCGTTCGTCGTTGGTCAGTGAATGAACCTGGATTTCTCCGGTTTCCGTGAGGACGCGGAAGAACTCATCGCCTTTCAGCAGCAGGAATAGCGTGTACTTGCGCCTGAGGGCCTCGCGGCTGAAGCCGCGGGTGCCTGCTGTGGCTTTGATCATGAAGTAGAACTTGCACTCGACTCCCTTCCTCGTCTTCTTCATGTTGCGGGGCATCGCGAGCGTGAAACGCGCATTGCCGCCGGCGGCCAACTCGCTATCGCTCTTCTGGCTTGCCCATGCCGGCGCCACAGGGAAGAGAATGAGCATTACACAGAGAGAAGCTCTTGCTCGTGTCATGGCCTTCGTTCAACTCA